>JANOZI010001020.1:0-3105 GCA_031429375.1 Acidobacteriota bacterium
CGAAGGCGGTGTTCCGGCGGGTTTGACCTATAACTCCAACTCGTTCACCCACGGTCTATTGAATGCGGCAGGCGTGCCGCACCAAGAACGAGAGCCGCTCTGGCCGGCGCCGGGTTGGGACCTTCCGGTGCCGGCAAGGCACTTCAGGTCACGCTAAGCAAGTGCGACTGACGAAATGATCGAAACCAATGCGTACCGGTGGTCGGCGGTTTCTGTTCTAGGCGCCGTTGTCGTTTCGATTCTGAGCACGGCTGTTTTCCTGCTCCTCGAATTTCGCGGTTACTACTTCACCGACATACCGGGGTTCGAGACGGTAACGTCGGCCCTCGCCGGTGGCATGGTGCTGTGGTGGCGTCATCCAAGGACATGGTGGTTTGTGCTTCTGTTCTATGTTCCCGTCATGGCCGTATTGCTGGTGGTCGGTGTCGTCATCATCGCAGCGCAGTTTGGCTATCCGTTCGAGACCTAGCCTCTGCTTGACCGTCGCGGAGCGGCACAGTGCCTTTCGGGGGTTCGCCTCATCGGGGTGAACCCCCTCATTAATGGCCGACGGTTCGTTGTGGTCCTTCAAACGCGACCTATTCCGTGCGCAGAGCCGTCATCTGACCGACTCGTGTCGCGCGGGCAGCCGGGAGGTAGCAAGCGAGCAAGCCCTTGGGCTCAGAAGCGAAACTGGACGCTTGTCTCGGTTGGTCTAGAATCAACGTCGTGGCCGTCCCTCAAGTGTTGTCGCGTTCGCCCATCATCGAGGCGCTCGTCGATATTCGCGCTGAAGTAGCGCAGCCCATCAGCGTCCTCCAGGCCCTTGCCGAAGAGCTCAAGGCTGAATTCCCCAAGGCGCACGAGAGCCGGATCGTAAAGGCTGAACTGAAAGTGGAAGGTGGGAGGCTCGTCGCTCCACAGGCGCACGACCTGGGTTTGCAAGGGTTTCAACTTTTTAATGCCGACGACTCGCTGGCAGTCCAAGTCAAGCTGGACGGGTTGACCGTCAATAACATGAAGGCGTACATCGGTGGCGAACAGTTGATCGACAGGACCGTGGCTCTGTGGAGAGTCTTCGCAACCCGAGCACAAATCACGAGCACGAGTCGGATTGCGATGCGGTATATCAACAAGCTCGAACTTCCCTTCGCCCCCGGCGACGATTTCCGCCGATTTCTCACCACATCTCCGGTACTACCCGACGAGGTTCCAAGAAACTTTAGCGAATTCCTGACGCGGGTGATAGCTCATGAAGACGCGTCAGACGGGCCGGCGATAGTCATCACTCAGAGTCTTGTGCACACCGGCGACAAGCCGGCGGTCGTGATTGATCTGGAAGCGATTAAGGCGGGCGACTTCTCGGCGAACCCGGACTTCTTGGCCGGGGTTCTTCAGGAATTGAGGGCTCTCGCGAAGAGAGTCTTCTTTTCGATGATTACCGAGGAAACAGCTAGACTGTATTCATGAGCGTGCTCGCAGCGGACATCGGATGGTCTTGCCCCGCGCCAGACATGTCCCTTAGCTCAGAGGGCTCCAAGCTCAGAGACCTGCTCGAGGCGGCTAGCAGTCCCCCTCCCCGGGTAGCTGTACGCCAAGCGCTGGCACTGGATCGCCTTATGTACGCGCTCGCGGATACGTCCGTATCCGCTGTGGCTCTGGCCAGGACGCTCGACCTCATGAACGCATTGCCTGCCGACGTGCCTTTGCCAGAAATCATAGTGGAGTCAGGGACCCAGATTGGATTGGACTGGGACGAGTCCCCGCGACGGACCCTCAGTGTCACTGTGGATGAGTCCCCGCGCGTCGGCTATTCGTCGCTTATTGGCCGCGATTCACACTATGGAAAACTGGAGTTTGCTTCGGGCGCTCGACGGATTCCGAAAACGCTTGATCAGCTCTTTACGCAGCTCTACCCTCGTTCGCGATAGCCCAGTCGCCGGACCAGTCGTCGGGAGCGAACGGATCTCACGATTCATTTTCGATAAAAAACACTGCGTAGCCGCCAAGGGTGTCCACTGGCGATCGTTTCGAGCACGTTGCCGATGGGCGCAACATCCTGGGTCGCGCAGATTTTGCTGCGCGGTACGTCGCTGAAACTGAGGTTGGTGGTCACCGATTGCGGCTAGAACCTGACGAGCCACCCATTCGACATTCGAGCGTGAGGGGCTGGCCCCCGGTGTCTGAGAACGAGTTGCGCCAGCAACTCGCGAAAGAGTTGAGAGCCCAGGCAACACCAGCGCTTGTTGTTCGTAGCGTTGCGCCCCATGACGCAGGTCCCAGAAACATCTAGGCCACGCTTGGCAATCCAAGTGGTCTCCGGGATTAGCGTGCTGGCTTGACCGCTCGCTGAGCGGCATAGTACCTTTCGGGGGTTCGCCTCATCGAGGTGAACCCCCTCATTAATGGCCGACTCCGCAGACGCTCCGCTCAAGAAAACCCCGCTTCACGCGTCACACGTCGCCCTCGGCGCCCGCATGGTGCCGTTTGGCGGCTGGGACATGCCGGTCGAATACTCCGGCATCACCGCGGAACACAACGCCGTGCGCACCGCCGCCGGCCTGTTCGACGTCTCCCACATGGGCGAGGTCGAAATCGCCGGCAAGGGCGCCCTCGAGGCGGTGCAGCACATCACCTGCAACGACGCCTCGAAGCTCGAGGTCGGACAGATTCAATACTCCGCCCTCACCACCCCCGAAGGCACCATCGTCGACGACCTGCTGGTCTACCGCTTCGCGCCGTCGCACTTCCTGCTGGTGATCAACGCCGGCGGCATCGACAAAGACTACGCCTGGATCACGGCAAAGGCGAAAGAAGCCGTGCCGGACGTGGCGATCGTCAACTCGAGCAACCGCTACGCGCTGATCGCCATCCAGGGACCGAAGGCGCAGGAGATCCTGCAAACCCAGACGGCGATCGACCTGACGGCCATCAAGTACTACTGGTTCGCCCACGGCGAAATCGCCGGCGTCCGCGGCACCGTGTCGCGCACCGGCTACACCGGCGAAGACGGCTTTGAAGTGATGGTGCCGCCGGCCATGGCGCCAACCGTGTGGGACGCGTTGCTCCAGGCCGGGAAGCCGCATGGCCTGATCCCCGCCGGCCTCGGCGCGCGCGATACGCTGC
>JANOZI010001021.1:0-6421 GCA_031429375.1 Acidobacteriota bacterium
CGGCGTTCATTACTGGCGCCGGCAACGCATGCGCCGCCCCTACAGTCACCGGCAACACCATCCCAACGGTCGGCGCCGGCTCGAGCTTCACGATTCCCGTCAGCACGCCATTCACGTTGACGGCGTCAGGCAGCGATCCAGACCCGGACACGCTGACCTACGACTGGGAACAGTACAATCTCGGCGCTGCATCCACCAATGTTCTTAGCGCCTCCACCGACGACGGCTCGCGGCCGATCCTGCGCTCGTACTTGCCCACTACGAGCCCGTCGCGAACATTTCCGAAGCTGCAGTACATCCTCAACAACGCCAACGCACCGCCATCGACCTATTTCTGCTCCACCGGGATTCAATGCCTGACCGGTGAAATCCTACCCACTACCGACCGGACCATGACCTTTCATGTCACCGCCAGAGACAATCGAGCGGGCGGCGGTGCCATCGCGACAGCGTCGACGACGGTGAGGTCCATACCCTCGGCCGGACCATTCCTGGTGACGGCCCCGGATACCCCGGTGAGCGTCGCAGGCAACGTGCCGTTAACCGTGTCTTGGAACGTGGCCAACACGAGCGCTTTCCCGGTCAGCGCGACGAACGTCACCATCTCGCTGTCTACCGATGGCGGCCTGACGTTCCCGACAGTGCTCCTCGCGAGTACACCAAACGATGGCACCCAATCGGTCACGGTGCCGAATGCCACGACGACGCAGGCGCGCATCAAGGTGCAAGGCGCGGGCAATATTTTCTTTGACGTCTCGAACACGAACTTTACGATTAACGCGGTGGTTATTCCGCCGCCGGTGTTCGCCGACGATCCGCTCACGGCCGGCACCACTCTCGTGAAAGCAGTGCACATCACCGAGCTGCGTGCCGCCATCGATACGTTGCGCGGCCGCTACGGCCTCGGCAGCTTCCCCTGGACCGATTCGAGCATCACGGCCGGCATGACCGTGCAGGCCGTTCATCTGGCGGAAATGCGCACGGCGTTGATCGCGGCATACGTGCAAGCGGGACAGCCGCCGCCGGCGTTCCCTGCCGTCACCGCCTTCACGACGGTGATTAGCGTCGCCGATATCGCAGCGTTGCGCACGGCGGTGAACGTCTTGTGGTGAGCTATTGATCCGTGAGCGCGAGCATCGGGTCGGTCTTCGCGGCGCGCCGGGCCGGCAGCACGCACGCCACGAACGCCACGAGGGCGAGCACGACCGCCACCGTGCCGACCACTAACGGATCCATCGCGCCGACCTCGTAGAGCTGCGCCTGCAGCGCGCGCCTGACGACGAACGAGCCCAGCAGCCCAAGCACGGCACCGGCGCCGACGATCAGCCCGCCTTCGCGAAGAATCAAGCCGAAAATGCTGCCCGACTCGGCGCCGAGCGCCATGCGAATGCCAATCTCCCTCCGGCGCTGCGACACCTGGTACGCCAGCACGCCGTAGATCCCGATGGCGGCGAGGAACAGCGCAACCGCGGCAAACCCGGTCGCCAGCAGCATCGGCGTGCGCCGATCCATCAACGACGTTTCCAGCCGCTCTGCCATGTTCCGCACACCGTAAAACGGCAGCTCCGGATCGATCTGCGCGATCTCGCGGCGCACGGCGTTGATCGCACTCTCCGGCGCTTGCTCGGTGCGCACGGCCAGGCCGAGCGTACGCGCCGGCGACTGGCGCAGGGCGTTGTAGTAGGTGCCGGTCTTGCTCGTGGCGCCGCCTTCGACCAGCCCGCGCAACCGGATCGGCTGGATGATGCCGACGATCGTCATCAGCTGTTCTTCGGACGGCTTCGCCAGCAGATTGTTGATGTCGGCCGGGAAGTACATCCGCTTGCCGAGCGCATCGCCGTTGGGCCAGAAACGCCGCGCCAGATATTCGTCGACGATCAACACCTGCGGACGCTTCTCCACGTCGCCGGCATCGAAGAGCCGCCCGGCGACGAGCGTCGCCCCCATCGCCTCGAAGTAGCCGTCGCTCGCAGTCACCTGCCCGGGCGAGATCAGCGACTCGCCCTTCTGCATCTGGTAGCCCTCGGCGAGAATCACGCTGTCGCTGTAGGACCCGCTGAATGGAAGCGTCGTGGTCGCACCGGCGGCCGTCACGCCGGGAACGGCGCGAATGCGCTCGAGAATGCGCGCCGTGGCCGCCCGCACCTCGTCGTCCGACTGATAGCGCGAGGACGGCAGGCTGATCGTGCCGGCGAACACGCGCTCGGGCCTGAACCCGGGGTTGATGTTGAGGATGCGATCGAAGCTGGCAAGGAGCACACCCGCGCCGATCAGGAGCATCAACGCGAACGCGACCTGGCTGGTCACGAGCACACGACGCAGCACGCGCGCGCCGCGGCCTTGCGTGCCGGAGCGTCCTTCTTCGCGGATCACCTGCGCCATGTTGGCGCGGCGCATCGCGATCACGGGGATCATCCCGACGCCAATCCCGACGAGGGCCACCAGCAGCAGCGTGAAGCCGATGACCCGCGCGTCGAGCGAGAGCGCGACGCCGGATGGGAGGCGATCGAAACCAAAGAACGGCGCGGCGCGCAGTGCCCACCAGCCGAGCCCGATGCCGGCCACACCGCCGGCGAGCGAGAGCAGCGTCGATTCGGTGAGCGCCTGCCGCGACAGCCGCCCGAAGGTCGCGCCCATCGCGTGACGCGTGGCCAGCTCGCGAATGCGCGAGGTCGAGCGCACCAGCACGAGATTCGCCACGTTCACGCAGCCGATCAGCAGCACGAAGATGGCGCCGCCCCACAACATCGCCAGGGTCGAGCGCCGTTCGCCGACGAGATGGGCCTGGAAGTCCACCGCATCACTGCCGAAGCGGGCGTTGGTGAGGATCTCGCGCCAGGCCGGAAAGCGTTCGAAGTTGGCGGCGTTCGTCGCATTGAGCTGGCTTTGCGCCTGCTCGAGGGTGGCGCCGGGCTTCAGGCGGCCGAACTGCTGCCAGTTGTTGCTGTGCCGTGACTCGTCCGACTTCTCGCGCGCGGTGAACGCCGCGGGCCGGAACACCTGAATCTCGGGGTTGAGGAAAACGAAGTCCGCCGGCAGCACCGCGACGATCTTGTACGGCTCGCCGCTCAACCGCAGGTCCTGCCCGATCGCGGCGTCACTGCCGCCAAACGTCCGCTGCCAGAAGCCATGGCTGAGAATGACGACCTTCTCCTGCCCAAGCTCGCCCTGTTCTTCGGTAAACAGTTGGCCACGCAGCGGCTGCGCGCGGAGCACGCGAAAAAACGACGGCGTCACGGTCATCGCCTCGATGCGTTGGGCTTCGGACAGTCCCGCCCCGCTCAGCGTGAGGCCGGCCTCGCGAAACAGCCCCGTCTCTTCGAGCACCGTCATGTCGCGCCTGCGATCGAAGTAGTCGGGCACGCCATTGGAGCCTTCGACCTCGACGCCGGCACCCGGATACTTGTTGAAAATGCGAATCAGCCGGTCCGGCTCAGGGAAAGGCAGCGGCTTTAAGAGCACGCCGTCAACCACCGCAAAGATTGCCACGTTGGCCGCCAGGCACAGTGCCAGCGTCGCAATGGTCATGAGGGAGAAACTGCGGTCTTTCCAAAGCAGACGGGTGGCAAAACGGAGATCTTGCAGGAGTCGATCCATGGCTACGACAGTTTACGGCCGCGGGAACTGAGAGGTTCCGCGGGGCCTGCCCCCCAATTAGCGCGATTTGATGCAGAATCTGCCACCAGTGCCCGAAACTACAGCCCTCGCCAAAGTCCGCCGGCGGATCATCCCCTTCCTCTTTCTGTTGTATGTCGTGGCGTATCTCGACCGCGTCAACGTCGGGTTTGCCGCGCTCGACATGAACAAGCAGCTCGGCTTCAGCGCCGCGGTCTACGGTTTTGGCTCGGGCATCTTCTTTCTCAGCTACACGCTGCTCGAGGTCCCCAGCAACCTGATCCTGGCGCGGGTCGGCGCCCGCGTCTGGATCGCGCGGATCATGGTGACGTGGGGTCTGATTTCGACCGCGATGGTGTTCGTCAACAGCGCAACGATGTTCTACGTGCTGCGGTTCCTGCTGGGTGCGGCCGAGGCCGGGTTCTTTCCGGGATTGTTGTTCTACCTGACCAACTGGTTCCCGGCCCGCGAGCGCGCGCGGACCGTGGCGCTGTTCATGACTGCCACCGCGATGGCCGGCGTGATCGGCGCGCCGCTGTCGAGCGCGCTGTTGCGCCTCGACGGCACCTTCGGGCTCCACGGCTGGCAGTGGCTCTTCATCATCGAGGGGCTACCGGCCGTGCTGCTCGCGCCCGTCGTGCTGTGGCGCCTCACCGAGCGGCCGGAGGATGCCGCGTGGCTGTCGCCCGAAGAGCGCGCGTGGCTCTCGAGAAAGATGGCGCAAGAGCGAGAGCACACCGCCGAGACGTTCGTCACATTCGGCGCCGCGATCCGCAGCGTGCGCCTGTGGGTATTGACGGTGCCGTACTTCTGCATCGTGATCGCCTTCTACGGCGTCGGCTTCTGGCTGCCGCAGATCGTGCAGGCCACCGGGACGCTGAGCTCGGCCACGGTCGTGCTGCTGTCAGCGATTCCTTATGTGGCGGCGACGATTGGGATGGTGATCATCGGCATTCATTCGGATCGCACCGGCGAGCGGCGATGGCATGTCGCGGGTCCAATGCTGATCGGCGCTGCGGGTTTCGTCCTGACCGTCGTAGCGCCGTCGACGGCCACGATGTCGCTGCTCACGCTTTCGATCGCCGCTTTCGGCATCTGGGGCACGCTCGGTCCCTATTGGACGCTGCCGCCGGCGTTACTGCGCGGCACCGCTGCTGCGGGCGGCATTGCGCTCGTGAACTCGATCGGCAACCTGGGCGGCTTCGTCGGCCCGTTCCTGGTCGGCTGGGTCAAGGATCTCACCGGCGGCTTTACCAGCGGCCTGCTGCTGCTCGCCGCGGTACTGGTCTTCGGTGCGGTCGTGATCCTGCGCGTCAAGGTGCCGGCTGCCGCTTGACCCACAAAAACTAACAGGAGTTCAGAGATTAGGAGATTAATTTTCTCCTGATCTTCTACCCTCCTGTTTGTATTTCTCCTGGGCTCCGGGGGTTTGGTTCCCAAAGCCTTGACAACCTAACTCTTTAATACTAAGTAATTAGTATGCGTCCGAAATCAGACACGCTGACCGGCCAGGAGCTCGAGATCATGAAAGTGATCTGGCCGCTCGGCCAGGCCACCGTGCGCGAAGTCTACGACGACCTGCGCGCCCGCCGCACCATCGCCTACACCACCGTGCAGACGATGATGAACATTCTCGAGACCAAGGGCCACCTCAAGAAACAGCCGGGCGACAAGGCGCAGACCTACGCCCCCGTCCGTCCGCAGCAGCACCTCGTCCGGTCGATGGTGCGCGAGTTCGTCGATCGCGTCTTCGACGGTTCGGCCCGTCCCCTGCTCGTCCACCTGCTGAAGGAAAAGGGCCTCACCGAGCGTGAGCGTCGCGAGCTGCAGAAGCTGCTCGACAAGGAGCATCCATGACGTTGTGGCTGTCGAACCTCGCCGCCTACAGCGCACAGCTCGCCGCGCTCGTGGCGGCGGCGGTGATTGCGACCTGGCTGCTGCGATTCCGCCAGCCGCGCCCGGCGCTGGTCTTCTGGCAGATGCTCCTCGCAATCGGTCTGCTGCTGCCCATGATGCAACCGTGGAGCGGCACCGGCTCCACGCTCATCACCTCGACGCTCGCGTTGACCGCCACCGCGGCGTCTGCGGCCGCCGAGGCCGCACCAGGTGTCTCGATCGCCGCCGCGATCGTCATCGCGCTCGGCATCGGCGTATCGCTCCGGCTTGCGTGGCTTGCGTTGGGCCTGATCAGGCTCCGGCAGATCACGACACGCGCCGCAGCGCCCGCCGCCAGCTCAGAACTATTTGATCTCTTTGCGGACGTGACACAGCGAGTCGGCGCGCGCGCCGAGCTGCGCGTTACCGACGAGGTCGACAGCCCGGCAACCGTAGGCGTCCGGCGCCCGGTCGTGCTGCTGCCCCACCGGGTGATCGACTTACCTGTCTCGGTGCAGCGGGCAGTACTGGCTCACGAGTTGATTCACGTGCGCCGCCGCGATTGGCTGAGCACGATTCTCGAAGAGCTGATTTGCGCGGCGCTGTGGTTCCATCCGGCCGCTCGCGTCCTGACGTCACGGATCTGCCTGGCGCGCGAAACGCTGGTCGATCAGGAAACCATCGCCCACACCGGCGATCGCCGCGCTTACGCCGAGGCGCTGCTGGCGTTCGCGAACCCGCGGCCTCGACTGATCGCCACCACGCCGTTCATTCGCCGCCGTCATCTCGCCCAACGCATCTCGCTGATCGCTCAGGAGGTCACCATGTCACGCCGCCACACCACCGCCGCCGTCGCCATCATCGTCGTTGCCGTGCTCACGGCCGGCACCGCGGCGACTGCGGCGTTCCCGATCGCGACGTCGCTCGCGGC
>JANOZI010001022.1:0-2419 GCA_031429375.1 Acidobacteriota bacterium
GGGCGTTTCGAGGAACTTCGCTTCGCGCGCTTCCGCGAGGCTCTGGCCGACGCCGGCTTGCGTGAGGCCGGCCTCCGCCACGTACTTCGTCGTCAGGTTCATGCCGAGCACGCCGTAGTCGCCGGCATGATTGTTGGCCCGTGCCACCAGGTCGAAGCCCGCCCAGACCATATCCTTGACGAGCGCGGGCTCCGCGCGCATGTAGGTGCCGCCGCTGGCGGCCGACGCGTACGGCTCGTAATCGTGAAACAGCATTTCGAGGTTCGCGAACGCGACGTCGGCGTTGCGAATCAGGTCGATCACGCGCGTGAACGCGGGCTCGGTGTAGACCGAGATCCTGCGCGTGATGATCGAATCGCCGACGAGGGCGAGGGTGAAGTCGGGGGATGACTGGCCCGGCTGCGGCTGCTGGGCGTGGCCGGCAACGACGGCCCATGCCAGTACGGCCGTCAACGTGACAAGGCGAATCGGGCGTCGTGACAACATCAAACCTCCGGGGACAACGGCGGTGCCGACAAGCCCAGCGCGCCTGCACTGACCCGGAATTCGCGGCAGCCGATTGGCCCGGGCATATTATGCGCCTTCCGCTTCGCACTGCGGCCTTGTGTGGCACTAATCCGAATCCCGCCCACGGCGCCCCATAAAGGGGCGCCCTACGACTGTCGGTCGTGGCCTCCGCGGATCGCGATAAGGCGCGGACGCATTGCCGCAATCCTATCGGGACGCGGGAAACCGCATCTCGCTCGCCGGATTGCGCAGCCGTAGGGCGCCCCTTGATGAGGCACCTTGCCGCGGTTAGTAAGTCGTAGGGCGCCCCTTGATGGGGCGCCGTGTGGTGAGACGCGTGATTCCGGCTTGAAATCAGTGATGATGGTCCGCGTCACATGCGCCGCCTGTTTCTTGCGACCTTCTGCGTCGTTGCCCTCCTGACCAAGACCAATCCCCAGGCGTCGCAGTCGCGTCTCGGCACGATTGAGTCGATCGTCGACCGCGGCACCTACCGGCTGGACGACTCGACCTTCATCAACACCATCGACAAGGTCTACCGGGACGGCCACTTCTATTCGCATCAGCCGCCGCTGTTATCGACGCTGGAAGCGCCCGTGTACTGGCTGCTGCACTTGTCCGGCGCCCGGTTCCATAACCGCGGCAAGTTCGTCCTCACGTATGCCTTCACGTTGCTGACCAACGGCGTGGCGCTGGCGTTGACCGTCCTGGTGTTCGCCGACATCCTGGCCATGGCGTCCGTCCGTCCTCCACTCAAGTACGTGTTGGCGGCGCTATTGCCGCTCGGCACCTGGCTGCTGCCCTATGGCCTGGTCACCAACAACCACGGCATCTCGGGATTGCTGATGACCGTGCTCATCTGGCTGTTGCTCACGGTTGAATGGCGGGGCGTCACGCCAGCGCGCACCTTCGCGATCGGGGCGGTGCTGGGACTCCTCGCCGCCATCGAGATACTGCCGATCGTGTCGTTCGTTCCCGTCACGTTGATCTACGTGCTGTTGCGGCGCGATGTCGACGCGCGCGCAAGGTTGCTCGTCCTGACCGGACTGGCGATTCCGCTGCTGGCGCACGCCTTCATCAACATCCGGATCACGGGCGATGTGATTCCCGCGGGCTTTCACACCGAGATGTTTCGCTTCGAAGGGTCAGGATTCGACGAAGCATCGCTGACCGGAACGTGGAAGCACGCCTCGCTCGGCGCCGTCGCGGACTATGCGTGGCGCGCGCTCGTTGCCGGCAAGGGGTTCTTCGTGTTCGCGCCGCTCTGCTTGCTTGGCCTGGCCGGCGGCCTGATCGAGCGGCGATGGTGGCAATCGCGCGCGAGCGGAGTGCACATGGTGTTGACCATCGGCGCCGTGCTCAGCCTCGCGGCGGCGTTATTGACGACGAACAATTTCGGCGGCGCCGCCGTCGGGTTCCGCCACGCGGTTTACCTGTCGCCGGTGTTCGCCCTGTTGCTGCTGCCCTGGATCGCGGCCGAATCACCCACGCGCCGCCGGACGGCGATCGTCGCCGTGGCGGGCGTATCGGCCGTCGTCTTGCTGTTATTCGCCGCGCGCGAGCCGTGGTCGGCGCTGACGCTCACGGATGCGCCGCTCGGCACTTGGGACCTCTACGTGCCGATGGTCGCCAGGCTGGTGAGAGGCGACTTGTTCAGTCCCTAATTCTTCCGATAGATCGAACGCGTCGTCGCCGCCGACCCGCCGAGCACGCCGGCGCGGGTGACTTGCACGACCAGCGTGTCCGGCGATTCCAGCGACAACTCACGCGTCAGTTCCGCGGTAAACGGCCTGGCTGCGCCGCGATCGGCGACCTGATACGTGGTCGTGATGATCAGGGTCGGCCCGTTCCAGCGCGCGCGCGACGATTCGACCTGCTCGCCGCGGCCCATCATTACGACGTTCCGGCCTTC
>JANOZI010001023.1:0-2292 GCA_031429375.1 Acidobacteriota bacterium
GGCGTGCGCGTGGGCAGCGCGGCGAGCGCCCGCACATAGTTGCGGAGCCTCGGAACTCTAACGGTGGTGACGCGCGACACGAACGCGCGGACTTCATCCACATGGCCGGCTTCCTCGTCGTCGTGCACCAGCGACACGAGCTCGACCTCGGCGCGCGCGCGCAACCGCTGCAACATGTGGAACGCGCGCAGCCGATCGCCGCGATTGGGCGCGTATGGCAGCCGATGGGTGAGGACGAGCACTCTCATGTCAGGCCGTCATCCCGGTGAGGGCCGGCTCGCGATGCCGCAGCACGCGCGCGGGCACGCCGCCGGCAATGGTGCGATCGGGGATCGCACGAGTGACGACGGCTCCGGCGGCGATGACGGTGTCGCGACCGACATCGGCGAGAATCACGGCGTTGCTGCCGACCCACGTGCCGGCCCCAATCCGAACCGGGGTCTTGACGCTGGGTTGATCGCGAATCGGCACCGACAGATCCTCGATGCCATGCGTATGCGCGCCGCTCGGCACATGCACGCCGGCGCCGAGCAATACGTCCTTCTCGATATGCACCCAGCCGAGATGGCAGCGCGGGCCGACGTAGGCGCGGTCGCCGATCGTCGCCGACGCCGACGAGAACAGCGTGCCGAATTCGATGGTGGCGGTCGAGGCGCACGATGCGAGCGTGCGAGACAGAAAGGCGCGCCGCAGATATTGCCCGAGCAAGCCGGGCGCGAGCGCCCAGGCCTGGGTCGAGCCCTCGAGGGCGCGATCGGGGCCGAGGACCAGGGAGCGGATGTGCCAGGACACGACCGATGGCGTCACGATGAGCCATGCGATCGCGTGGGCGGCGCGCTTGAGAGCTTCACGCATGGCCGGCGACCTCTTCGTAAATCGACTCGACGCGCCGCACGCGGGCTTCAAACGACAGGTCGCCTTCGACGCGCTGCCGGGCCCGCTGGGCCATGACCCGCGTGCCGGAGCGATCGGCGAACGCGGCCTCGATGGCGGCCAGCAGCCGATCGGTCTTGCCCATCGGGACGATGCGGCCGTGAACCCCGTCGTGCACGAGCTCGGCCGTGCCGCCCGCCGCAGTGGCGACGATCGGCGTTTCGAGCGCCATCGCCTCGAGCACCGCGTTGGGTGTGCCTTCGTAGTCGGATGACTGCACGAACAGATCGAAAGCGTGGTGCGGCCCGATGACGTCGGTGACGTGACCGAGCAGGGTCACGCTGTCGTTGAGGCCGAGCCGATCGCGTTGAATCTCCAGCGCGGTCTTCTGGCTGCCGTCGCCGACAATGACCAGCCGGGTCTCGGGCCGCCACGCGTGCAAGGTCGCAAACGCCTCGAGCAGCAGGTCGAAGCGCTTTTGCGGTTCGAGGCGCCCAACGGCGCCCAGCACCTTCTGGCGCGGCTCGAAACCCATTGCCGCGCGGACCTCGAGCTCGCGGGAGCGGTCGCGCTTGAACTGGCGATGGTCGATGCCGTTGAGCACCGTCGTGATCCGTGCGGGATGCGCGCCGTGGCGGGTGAGCTCGGACGCAATCTCGCTGGACACCGCGATCAGCCGCGGGAAGCGCGCGAGCACGCGCTTGTCGACCGGGTAGTAGCACAGGCGCTCGCGGGTCGAGTGGCCCGTCCAGCCGTGCACGGTCGACAGCGCTGCCACACCGGTGGATTTTGCCAGCAGCAGCGCCAGCACGTTGGTCTTGTAGTCGTGGGCGTGCACCACGTCAATGTGGCGATCGGCGATCAGGCGTTGCAGCTGCGGCCAGATCCCCGGGTCGAAGGAGTGCCGTTCAGTGACTTCCACGTAGTCGACATCGACGCCGGCGGCACGCTCGGTGACGCCGAAGCCCGGGTCGCGCTCGTCGCGCAGGTAGCACACCGTCACTTGCGATCGCGCCGGGTCGGCCATGGCGGCGCCGAGCAGGATGGTTTTTTCAGGGCCGCCGCCGGTGCCGCGCACGCTGCGAAGCTCGAGGACGCGAACCGGACCCGAGGCTTTCGTCATGGCGCTACGCCTGCCGGCGGGCGTGATGACTGCCGCGTGCCAGAATCGCCAGCGCGCGGGCGAAGTCGAAGACCACGGCGACGGCCATCGCCTGGATGGCGTTTCGGCTCACCTGCACGACGCTGCGGCCGGGCTCGTAATCGCCTGCCCTCTTGCCGATGCGCTTGCGCACGATCGTCGTGGCGCGCGCCGCCGCCGGCACCAGGGCCAACGACCATAACAGCAGCGCCACCGGCGGATAGCCAACGAGCATCGCCGCGCCGCCTCCGGCAATCACGCCGAGGTCGGCAATCGGC
>JANOZI010001024.1:0-16079 GCA_031429375.1 Acidobacteriota bacterium
TGAATCGCGAGGTCCACCGCGTCGCCCGGCGTCTGCACCGCCAGGCCGTCGGCGCGCGCGTCGCGGATGAACTGGGCGTCGACCTTGTGGATCTTCATGCGCACCAGCTGCTCTTCCGACACCGTCACGAACCCGACGTCGCGCATGCCCTTGATGTAGCCGGGCGTCACCTTGTGGATGCGGAACTTCACGAGCTGATCAACGCTCAGGCCGCCGAAGCCAAGCGCCTTCAGCTGATCCATCTCTTCCGGTGTGACCTTGTGGATGCGCATCTTGACGAGGTCCTCGCCGGTGATGCTCTTGTAGCCGCGCGACTCGAGCGCCTTGATGAACTCCGGCGTCACCTTGTGGATGCGGAACTTGATCAAGTCTTCGACCGACAAGCCGCGGATGCCGGCGTCCTGCAGCGCCTTGATGTTCGCCGGCGTCGCGCCGTGGATCCCCATCCGCACGAGATCGTCTATCAAGATGCCCTTGTAGCCGACTGCGCCAAGATCGCGGACGAACTCCGGCGTCACGCGGTGAATGCGCGTGCGGATCACGTCATCCAGCGACAACGCCGGGTAGCCGGCCTGCGAGAGACCGCGCACGTGCGCGACGGTCACGTCAACCACGGCGAGCCGCACGATGTCGTCGGCGGAGAGGGCGCGAACACCCGCTGCCCCCATGCTGGTGATGAACGCGGCGTCCGGCGTGAACGCGTAGGTGCCGTTGCCGCGGCCCTGGTCGAACGAGCCGCTGAAGCGGAACGTGCCCGCTTCGCGCGTCCAGGTGAACTGGATGTTGTCGGCCGTGTTCGACAATGCCGAAGAGGGGAGCCCCGCGAGGTCGCGAAGCCTCACGCCGAAGCCCCAGCGGTTGTCACCTGCGTTGCTGCGCAGGTTGACCTGCACGCGCGGCTCCCCGTCATCGTCCCGCCACGTGTTGCGGGAGTCCGCGGACCAGTCTCCACGGTAAACCGCAGCCTGCCCTGCTTGCCCTGAGCGAGCGACGGAACTCGAAGAGTTCCGCCGCGAGTCGAAGGGAGCGAGGATACGCGCGCCACCGGCGCGGGTATCCAAGTCGAAGGGGAGCACAGCAGCCGAGGTAGCCTGCAGGGACACGAGCGTGAGGGTGAGAACTGCGACTTTCCGCATAACTGTGACCTCGGAGCGTTGGATGATCCGAGGCCGCAGGATGGTTGGAACGTAGAGGCGGGTCTTAAGACCCGCCTCTACCTCAGGATTTCCTCGAAAAACTTCAACGCCCGTGGGTCCTTCGACTGGCCGAGCCAGAACATCGCCTGCTTGCGCACGGCGGCGTTCTTGTTGGTGCGGGCCTGCTGGATCAGGAGCGGAACGCCCTCGTCCTTCGGCAGCTGGCTCAAGGCGAAGACTGCCTTCTTCTTCACCTCGGTGTCGGGGTCGTTGTCGATCGCCGCGGTGATGGTGCCCACGGCCTTCTGCCCGGCGCGCTGCGCGAGCCAGAACAGCGCGTTGCCGCGGATCTTGGTGCTGGCGTTGTCGCGCGCCAGCGCGATCAACATGTCGAGCGCCGGCTGCCCTTCGTGCATTGCAATCGCCGTGACCGCGGAATCGAGAATGCGGCTCGACGTCGAGGGCGCTGCGACAAACGTCTTCAAGTAGTTGAGGCTGTCGGCAGGGGTGACGTTGGTGAACCAGGGCACCGCCTTGCCGCCGGCGTCGAGCGGGCAATCGGCGGAGTAGGTCCGGATCCGCACGATCTGACCACTCTCCACCCGGAACAACACGAAGAAGAAGTCAGGCGGCTCGAGGTGGACGGGCGCGTTCGAGTAGGAATTGCTGTTGCGCCCGTTGTCGTTCCAGTAATCGCACATGTGGTGCTCGCCGTCGATCATCGGCGCGGTGTAACCGATCCACGTGGGCTCGGTGAGCTTCGCCGCCAGGGCCGGCAGGTCTTTGGCAAGACCCGCCGCTACCGCGTGCGGCTCGATGCGGCCGTTGGTGATGCGGGGCTGCGCTTGCGATTGCGCCATCACCGCCGCCCGCAGCGGCACCCGCAGCGGCACGCCTTTCGGCGTGACTGCTGGGCCGAGCAATGCGATCGCGATTGCCACTGCTACGACGCTCATTTGTTCAAGATCTCCATCAGGTAGTCCATGGCCACCTTCGACTTGGTCATCAGCGAGAGCTTGGACACCATCTCGCGCTTCAGCGACGGGTCGGTTTCCTTCCGGGCAATCGCGACCAGCGCATCGGCGTTGTCCTGCACGAACAAGGCGTTGATCACGTAGCGCTTGATGTCGGTTTCTTTCTCTTTGGCGTAGATGCCGACCAGCGCGTCGCCGGTCCTGGTGCGGCCCATCGTGCCGAGGTGCTGCACGGCGCGGCGGCGCAGCTCGGGGTTCTGCTCGGTGTTGGCGATCTCGATCAGGCGCGTGGCCTCGCCGCTGACGAATAGCGACTGCATGATCTGGCGCTTGACCTCGACCGCCGTTTCCTTTTGATACATCGACCACAGCTCTTCACGCGCGCCCATCGCGCCGAGCTGACGGACCGCTTCCTGGCGCAGCTCGGGGACCTTCTCGGTATTGGCGGCGGCAAGCACCCGCGCCTTGTCGCCGGCGACCATGAACGAGCGGAGGATCTGGCGCTTGATGTCGACGTCGCTCGACCCGGCGTAGATGTCGGCCAGGATGGCGCGGTTCTCGGCCGAGCCGTGCACGCCGAGATACTGAATGGCGCGGCGTTGCACGTCAGGGTTCTGGCTCCCCTTGGCCGCGGCCGTCAACACCTGCCGGGCACGCGGCGAATTGCTCTGCGCGAGCACGAAGAGCGCGCGCGACTTGAGCTGCGGCGACGAGGTGCCCTGCAGGATTTTTTCGAGCATCGGCAC
The DNA here is from genome assembly GCA_031429375.1 of Acidobacteriota bacterium. Lineage (GTDB taxonomy): Bacteria > Acidobacteriota > Vicinamibacteria > Vicinamibacterales > UBA2999 > 12-FULL-67-14b. The sequence goes on from JANOZI010001024.1 coordinate 2,857, forward strand.
CGCTTGTTCCGGATCCGAGTGCTGCAGCCCCTGGATCGCCAGCAGCTTGAGCTCTTCGTCCGACTCGGCCTCGGGGCGCGGCGACTGGCCGGCGTTCTGCCGCACTTGCAGCTCGAGCGCCTTCGCGTCTGCGAGCCAGCGGCTCTGCGGGTAGCGTTTGATCAGGTCCTGCACCGCCGCGAGCGCGTCGGCCGACTGGTTCAGCTTGTCGAGCGCGTAGGCCTTCCAATAGAGCGCGGCGTCAACCCGGTTGGAGTTGTCCGCCTCGATGACCCGCGTGAACGAATCCGCCGCGCGCGCCCAGGCACGGCGCTCGAGGCTTTCCTGGCCGCGCTGGTAGCTCTCGTCAACGCGCTGGCGGCGTTCCGCTTCGCGCTGTTTCCCTTCTTCCGCACGCTGCCGTTCTTCGTCCGCGCGCTGGCGCGCTTCGTCGTCACGCGGGCGCTGGAAATCCAGGTTCGACAGGTTCGGCAGGTTCGGCAGGTTCGACAGGTTCGACAGGTTCGGCAGGTTCGACAGGTTCGGCAGGTTCCTCAGGTCCGGCAGGTTCGGCATGTCCGGGATGTGCGGGATGTGCGGAACGCTGGGTAAGTGCGCGAGCATCGACAGATCCGGCAGGTTCGCGAGCATCGATAGATCCGGCAGGTCCGCCAGCATCGGCAGGCTCGAGAAGTCCGGCAGCATCGGCAGCTCGAACAGCATCGGCCGCATTGGCGCGACCGGCGGCACCGGCGCGACAGGTGCGACGGGCGCCACGGGTCGGACCTCCACCCCACCACGCAAAGTCCGCGTGGCGGGGGCCCCGGTCTGCGCCGCCGACATTGCCGGCATCGCGAGGACGGCGCACGCAATCGCGGTGCGCCAGGTGTTCGTGATTACTTTCATCGTTCTGTTCTCCAATATTCGTGCCCGCACGGTCGATCGCGGAACTAAAGTTCCGCGCTACCACCGCGCTACGACCGAGCTACGACTCTCCGAAAGTTACGAAGCCGGGAGCCGCCGCACGGGTCGATCGCCAGCCTCGCGATCGGTTTGGTTTCGTTGACGCATCTCCGACGCGGTCACGCGCAACCTGAAAAGCAAGTCGTCGGTGGTGATACGCGATTGCAAGTCAGTCAAGTCGTTAGACGACGCGTTGGCCGGAGCGTTAGCAACCTCGAGCAAGACGCGCTCGAGATCCTCGAGGATGTCGACGATGGCGGCGTCGCCGGATTGCAGGGCCGACTGGCGCATCAAACGGTTCGCGGCGACCAGATCGGCGGCGCGGCGCTGCTCGCCGGCCAGCACATCGGCGCCGTCGGTTTCGGCGTTGGCGAGCTCGACCAGCATCATCTGCGTGCGATCGAGGTGGTCGCCGACAGCGGCCTGCAGCACGCGCTCGGGCGAGGCCTCGGCCTGGTGCGGCGCCGGCGAGCTGGCGCCCGGGGCGTTGGAAATGCGGCCGGCCATGAAGGCCACCAGCACGAGCGCCGCAACGCCGCCGGCCAGCGCCCACTGCGGCGCCCAGAAGAACGAGTGCCATCGACCTTCACGCGTCGCGCCGAGTTGCGGCTCGAGCCGTGCCCACACGTCGCGCTCGAAACCGGGGCGCGCGTCAACCGGCGCGGCGCTGTCGACCAGCGTGAGCACGCGATGCAGGCTCGTGTTGGCCGTCTCGCATTCGCGACACGACGCCAGGTGCGCGGCCAGGCGCGCGGCCTCGTCGCGAGTGGTCTCGCCGTAGTAGTGGAGGATGAGTTCTTCTTCCGACAGATGGTTGGTCATGATGCTCATGGCACCCCTAAAGGGGTGCCCTACGATTCGACACTCATGGCACCCCTAAAGGGGTGCCCTGCGATTAAAGGGGGGCCCTACGAGGGTGCCCTACGATTCAACAAACGGCTCCAGCGCCGTTCGCATCTTGCGCACCGCGCGAAAGATGCTGTGCTTGGTGGCGCTCGTCTTCATGCCGAGCTTCTCGCCCACTTCTTCAATCGACATTCCTTCCACGTGGCGAAGGGTGAACGCCGCGCGCTCGAGGGCGGTCAGCAGCCCGAGCGCCTGCTGCACGCGATCCGAAATCTGCACGCTGGCGGCAACGCGCTCGGGCGTCGGCTGCGTGTCGGCGCCGCGCTCGCTGAGCGGGCCCTGCTCGAGGTCCGCCGGGTCGTGCGCGTCTTCGCGATGGCGCCGCGAGCGAATCAGGTCGATGGAACAGTTCACGGTGATCCTGTGTAACCACGTTCGAAAATCCGCCCTGGCCTCGAACTTCGCCAGTTGTTTGTGCGCCTTGAGCCACGCTTCCTGCACGACGTCCTCGGCGTCTTCCGCGTTGCCTGTCATGCGATGCGCGAGGGAATAGATGTAGCGGCTATGAACGTCGACCAGCGCGCGAAACGCGTCCCTGTCGCCGTCGCGGGCCCGGGCGACAACCGACGGGTCGCGCTCCTCCATTCCTGCTACTTTGACGGACTCAAGGCGATTCGGTTGGTTTCAGGGGTCAGGGTTCAGGGTTCAGGGTTCGCTTGGTTCAGCAGCGCTGAACAGAACCGTTTAGATGGTCTTAGGCTTTTAGAATCAATATCTTACGAGTATCATCGGCGCCATGGATCCACGCTACCCCACCGGCAAGTTTGTCTTCGACCCTCACAATACGCCCGAAAAACGGCGCCAGATGATTGCCGCTATTGGCAGCTTCCCGTCCGAGCTCGCGTCGGTGATGCCTACGGCACAGCTCGACAAGCCCTATCGCGACGGCGGTTGGACCGCCCGGCAGGTGGTGCACCACATCGCCGACAGCCATATGAACGCCTTCATCCGCTTCCGGCTCACGCTCACGGAAGACAACCCACCGCTCAAGCCGTACAACGAGACGGAATGGTCGAAGCTGGCGGACGCGAAAGAGGATCCGTCGGTCTCGATCCAGATTCTGAACGGCCTGCATCACCGGTGGCATCGGATGCTCGACGCGATGAGCGACGCCGATTTTGCGCGCACCGCCGTGCATCCCGACCACGGGCCGGTGAGCAACGACTGGTTACTGCAGGTCTACGCGTGGCACGGACGTCATCACATCGCGCATATAAAGCTGACGGCTCGCTGACGGGGCGGCACTTCTTGCTTGCCCGCCGTAGCGCGCAAGCGCGAAGGTGGGACGGGATCGCAACTCTTGACCGGAAGGTGAACTTGACGGGATCTCGCTAAGCAAGATCCCGGCAGGTGGTCTTCCTCAAGATCGGCTATTTTGTTTCGACAACAGTGACGACGGGCCGGGCCCGGCGCATCCGGTTCACTGCCTTGACCATCAGGAACACGATCCACGCGAGGATCAGGAACTGGATCAGCTGCGTGAAGAAGTTGCCGTAGGCGAACACCGCGGCGCCGGCCGCGCGGGCTTCGGCGAGCGATGCGTACGGACCGGCGGCTTTCGCGCCGTCTTCGAGCACCACGAACATGCTGGTGAAATCGCGGCCGCCGAGAACGACGCCGACAAACGGCATGATCAGGTCATTGACCGCCGAGTCGACGATCTTCTGAAAGGCGGCGCCGATGATCACGCCGACGGCGAGATCCATCACGTTGCCCTTGGCAATGAATTCCTTGAACTCGCCTATCATCGTCATCGGTTGTCTCCCATCGCGATTCTACTCAATCTTTCTTCAGCAGCGCGGGCCAGTTTAGCAGCACCAGAATCGACGGTTCGTTCTGGCGCACGACCGCATTGATGACGAAGCGCTGGCCATCGGCCGTGACGTCGTAAGGCGCCTTCCCCCCTGCCCGGCCGCGTCCCGGGGAGGCGAACTGGAACAGCTTGACCGGCTGGCCGAACTCGAGCGGCTGCAACGAGCGCACGGGCACGGCCATCAAGGTGCCTTCGGTCGCCAGATAGAACAGCTCCTTGCCGCCGCGCGACCAGCGCGCCGAATGGCCGCCGTTGGCCGACACCTGAATGCGCGTGCCCGGCTCGGGGACGCCGTCGACGTAGACCTCGAACCTTCCTGACAGATCCGACGAGTACGACAGCCAGCGCCCGTCAGGAGAAAACGCGCCCTGACTCTGTTCGCTGGTGGCCGGGCCGTGGGTCGTCGCCTGCGGATCGCCGGCCAATGCCCGTACGGACACGACTGACGTAAGACCGACGGAGTTCCTCCCGTCACCGGTTTCATAAGCAAGGTAACGACCGTCCGAAGAAACGTCGGTCGGGTGCGCATGGACGCCAATGTCGTCGGTAGGTTCGAACACGACGGTTTCTGCCGCGGTGCTGCCGACGAGCGCACTGAGAATGGCATCCTGAGCCTTACTGACCAACGTCCGATGGAAGATGACGCGTTGGCCATCCGGCAACCACGACGGGCTGAAATCGGATGTTGGCCCATTCGTCGCGCGCGACAGCACCGCGCGGTCCAGTTCGAGAATCCAGATGTCGCCGCGCAGCGACATGGCGAGGCGGCGGCCATTGGGTGACAACGCGGGTCCGGCCGCTCCGCCCGCCTGATCGATTCTGCTGATGACCCGCCCGGCGCGATCCACCCACGACAGTTGGGTGGAGGTGGTCTGCTCGGCAGCGACGAGCGGCACGTATGCGGCCGCGCCGCTGTCCGACGCGCTAAACGCCGGGTCGACTGACTCGGCCAGTGGCACTGCCTTACCTTCCAACTGCCGCTTCATCACATCAAACGGTTGCGCGTAAAGAACCCGATCGCGAACGAACATCAGACGGCCCATCGCGTATCGCGCCTGGGTCGGGAACTCCAGGATTCGCGTGCGCCCGCCGCCGTCGAGAGCGATGGCGAAAGTACCAGCCCTCCCGGGGTCGGAGCTCCGGGCCGCGATCAGGAAATGGCGTCCGTCGGGAAGAAACGCGATCGAGTCGAAGGTTTCATCCGTGATAGCGGGAATCAGATTGACCGGCGAACCGCCGGTCGCGCTGACCTTCGACACCCCGCGAAGCCCGGCATAGACGAGGGTGCCGTCAGCGCCCCAGGCAAAACCGCTGAATGTGCTCATCTTGGGTGTCGCGATCGTCTGCGGCGCTCCGCCGCTCAGTGTGATCGTCTTGATTTGGGCCAGCGCCGAAAATGCCAGGGACTGGCCATCGGGCGACCAGCAGAGCGCGACCGCATCCTCGGTGCCCGGCAGGGCACGCGCCGCCAACGTATCGAGTGCGCGGATCCAGATCTGCGGGGCGCCGACGCCGAACCCGATGAACGCCAACTGACGTCCATCCGGAGAGATCGCCATGTCGCGTGGCGCGCGGGAAATGATGACCTGGTCGGTGTCCTGGATGCCAAAGCGCACGACGCCCGCCGGCGATTGTGGAGTGGAGCTGCTCGCGACGAACCAGGCCGCCGCGCCGGCGATCAGCGCGACGACGAGCAATGACGCGGCGATCATCAATGGCGCAGGAGGGCGTGTCGTCGAGACGCTGATGGACTCCGGCGCCTCATCGATCTCCAGGCGCACATCCGCGGCGTCCGGCAAGCGGCGCTTGCGGTCTTTCTCCAGGCATCGACGCAACAAGCGGCGAATGGACAGTGGCGTGTTGGTCTGCAGCGCCGACCAATCCGGTTCGTCTTTCAGCACGGCCGCGATGACGTGGGACACGGTCTCCCCATTGAAGACCTGGCGCCCCGTGAGCATTTCCATCAGCACAGCTCCGAACGCCCAGAGGTCGCTGCGCTTGTCGACGGCTTTTCCCGCCGCCTGTTCGGGACTCATGTAGGCGGCGGTACCAAGAATGAGGCCTGCTTCAGTGGCGTGGATCGACAGCGTTGGCGAGTTCATCGCGTCGGAGCCCGGCGCCCGGAGCCCGGCGCCCGTCTCGATCGCCTTGGCGAGACCGAAGTCGAGCACTTTCACGGTGCCATCGGGACGGACCTTGATGTTGGCGGGTTTCAGATCGCGGTGGATGATCCCCTGTTCATGCGCGGCTTCGAGCGCTTCGGCGATCTGCCGCGCGATCGGCAGCGCCTCGTCGAGCGGGATTGGCCCGCGCCCGATGCGCTGTGCGAGGTCCCCGCCTTCGACCAGCTCCATCACGATCGCGGCGTCCTCGATGCCGTAGATGTGCGCGATGTTCGGATGATTCAGCGACGCCAGTACTTGCGCTTCCCGACTGAATCTCGCGAGGCGATCCGGATCGTTGGCGACCGCGGGCAGCAGCACCTTGATCGCGACATCGCGATTCAGCTTCGTGTCGCGGGCGCGATAGACCTCACCCATCCCGCCGGCCCCGAGGGCTGAGAGAATGTCATAAGGGCCAAGGCGCGCGCCGGGGATCAAGGGGATGCCGGGAGTATAGCCGCTACCGCCCGACCGGCGGTCCTGTTCGGTTCTGCACAGGCCAATGCGGTTACTGTCCCGCGCTTGGGGAGCCAGGCATGGCGCGATCGGCCTCGACGTCGCCGCATGGATGCTAAGATCGGCCGGTGGATTCGCTTCAGGATCTGACGTCCGCGCTCTCCGCCGACCCCGACGTACGACTGGCCGTGGTCTTCGGGTCCGCGGCGAAGGGCACGCTGCATCGGCGCAGCGATCTCGACATCGCTGTGATGGGGGTGCCATCGCCAGCGCGGCTGGCGGGTCTCGCGGTGACGCTCGCGCGGATCGCGGGACGCGAGGTGGACCTCATCCCGCTCGAGACGGCGCCTCCCCTGCTCCGCTTCGAGATCGCGCGCGACGGCGCCGTGCTGATTCAACGTGCTCCCCACTTGTGGCCGGACTTCCGGGCGCGGGCCATGGTGGATTGGTGGGAGTGGGCGCCTCTGGCCCGCCGCTTCGCGACGGCGGCCATGGCCCGTCTCCAGGCACAGGCTGATCATGGTCCGCCGTGAAGTGGCCAGCGCCCGGATCGCCCGGGCCACGGCCTGGTTGCACGACGCCGACGACATCTTCAGTCGCGATGCCGATGCGTTTGTCGCGGCCGTGAAAGATCGCGACCTCGCGATCTTCTACCTCTTCCTGGCTCTTCAGGAGAGCATCGATCTGGCGGCGCACTGGGTGGCGGACGCCGGCTGGGGCGCTCCAGACGATGCGGGATCGACCTTTGACGTGTTGGCCGACCGCGAGGCGATCGGACGATCGCTGGCGAATCGACTGCGCGAAGGTGTCGGCCTCAGGAACCGCATCGCGCACGGCTACGCGTTGCTGGATTACCGCCGGGTCCGCTCGGAGGCGCTGATCGGAATTCCCGCGATGCGATTGTTCCTGGCCGCCGTAGGGCGCGAGGCAGGACTCTAACCGGAAGCGCTCCGTCGCGGACCCATCCCAGAAGGGGGGCAGGCGCCGAGGACGGAGGGGATTTCGTAGGAACCGACGTTGTCCGGACTTTGATGTTCGCGGGTTTCAGATCGCGATGGATGATACCGTGGTCATCTGCGGCTTCCAGTGCCTGCGCGATCTGCGCGCGATCGGCAGTGCCTCGTTGAGGGGAATCGACCAGCTCCATGACCAGCGCTCGCACACCACCGCCGTCTTCGAGCCCGTAGATGGCAGCGATGTTTTGAATGATTGAGCGACGCGAGCACCTGCGCGTCGCGGCTGAAGCGCGCGAGCCGATCCGGATCGTTGGCGACGGCGGGCAGCAGCAGCTTGATCGCGACGTCGCGATTGAGCTTGGTGTCGCGAGCGCGATACACCTCGCCCATGCCACCGGCGCCGAGAGCGGAGAGAATCTCGTAGGGGCCGATCTTCGTTCCGCTCGCGAGGCTCACTCGGCCGCCTCAGGATGGAGCGCCGCGTCAGGTCTCGAAGCGGTCCTTGGGGATGCCGGACTGTCGGATAATGCCGGAAAGAGTACCGACCCTAAGTTCGGGATGGTCTGGGACGGGGACCGAAGTCGTGGTGTTGTCGGCCCGCTATTGCATGACGATGTGACTGCCTCGCTGACGAACAACTGAGAATCCCTCGGCCTCCAGAATCGTGCACACGTCGCGGCCCGAGAGGACCCGCAGTTTACCGCAGGCAGCAAAACTTTGATCGCGACGTCGCGCGCGTCGGACAGCCGCCGTTTCCGATCCTTCTCCAGGCAACGCGCAGCAATCGGCGGATCGCCGCGGGCGTCTCGGCCGGCAGCGCCATCAAGTCCGGTTGGTCCTTCAACACGGCAGCCAGCACGTGTGAAACGGTTCCGTCAGCGCGCACCTTGATATTCGCCGGCTTCAGGTCGCGATGGATAATGCCGTGGTCGTGCGCAGCTTCGAGCGCCTCGGCGATCTGCCGCGCGACCGGCAGCGCCTCGTCGAGCGGAATCGGCCCGAGCGCGATCCGCTGCGACAGATCTTCACCTTCGACCAGCTCCATGACGGCGCGGTAATGCCGTTGGCTTTCTCGAGGCCATGGATCTGCGCGATATTCGGGTGATTGAGCGAGGCGAGCACCTGCGCTTCACGACTGAATCGCGCAAGACGATCCGGATCGTTGGCGACCGCGGGCAGCAGCACTTTGATCGCAACGTCGCGATTCAGTTTCGTATCGCGCGCGCGATAGACCTCGCCCATTCCGCCGACCCCGAGGGCAGAGAGAATTTCGTAGCGGCTGAGGCGGGCGCCGGGGCTCAGCGGGATGGCAGAAGTCTAGGTCAGCATCAGGCGCGACTGACGCTCAACGACGCGTTACCGGGATCGCTTGGCGGTGTGAAGGACTCGGAAGGTGGACAGCGGCGCCAGGTCACGGTCGAACGTCATGGTCGGCGCGGCACCGAGCGCGCTGTTGATGCGGCCAATGAAGGCGTCGGTGAACCCGGCCTTCGTCGTCCGGCAATCCTGCAACGCCTGGCGTGCCTGGTCGCCCCACTCGATGACGAATTGCGCCGTCGCCAGGATCTGTTCAAGGGCGTCAGTGATTTCGGCTCGTGAATATTCGTAGGCCGAGCCCAGCACCCAGACCACTTCACACAACACGACGGCGTTGATCAGCAACGGCTCATCACGATTGGCGGCGGCCGCGATCTCGGCGCTGGCGCGGCCGAACTGAACCGGGTCGTCGCGCACCAGGTAGCGAACCAGCAGATTCGTGTCGAGCCCGGGCATCTAGCGGCGACCGTGTTTCTGGCGGATGTGCCGCGCGATTCCCGCATCCATTGCCTTGACCGACACCGCGCGCCGGCGGGGCCGCGACAGCAGGCCCGCCAGCTCGCTGACGTGGCGCGTCACCGGCTTGAGCACGACGACCCCGTCGTCCTGGATGACGAAGCTGACCCGTGCCCCGGTGTCGAGCTTCAAGTGGTCGCGGACCGGCTTGGGAATGGTGACCTGGCCCTTGGTCGTCAGCGTGGCATCGGGCATAATCTTGATTCCTTACATTTCAGACTATACCTTACATCGGCCTCTTACTTGCCCTTTTCAGCGCCGGCCAATTCATCACCAGGGTCAACGCCGCCGACCCTCTCTGGTCTTCGGCCTTGCTGTGCACAAAGCGCTGCCCGTCGTTTGAGACATCGTAACAGGTGCGAGGGCCGCCGCCCGGCGACCGCATCTCGAACAGCGGCCGCACCGCCTCGACATCCATTCGAACCGCACTGCTGCGAACAGTTGCTGCCATCACTCTGGTCTCTGAGGGATAAGGAGCCGAGCCGTGCGCCGAGATCAAGGTCGAAGGTGACGCGGGAACCGCCATGGAGCGCCGCCGCCACGCCGACGACGATCACGAAGTCAACGTGCCGGTCGTGAAGCTGGATGCGCGCGATAGACCTCGCCCATTCCACCTGCGCCGAGCGGAGCCCGCATCTCGTAGGGACCGAGCCGCGTGCTGGGTGTCAGGTTCATTTACAAGGGGTCGTGCAGGCGGAGTCCAGGAATCTTGACGAATCGCGTGTCGTGCGTCCACAAGTCTGTCGCGCCGCCTTCGAACGCGGTCAGCGCGATCTGCAAATCGAACACGCGCGGGCCCACGACCTCGAGGTCGGTCGCCACCTGCAGCAGGCGGTCGCCGAAACCGGGCCCAGGTAGCCATATCAGCGCGCCGGCCTTCACCAGGGCGGCCACAAACGCTGCCGCTTGCGTCGGCGTAGACGGGCGGCCCTCCGACGCCGGATGGGTGGCAATGGCCCAGAACTCGCTGAGGCTGGGTGCGGCGATACCCCAGCCGTCGGCGTCCGCCGCGGCGCGCTCGATCGCCTTGCGCGCCCGCGCGTGCTCGGGCGTCCGCGACCGGTGCGCATAGACGAGCAGGTTGCTGTCGATGGCAATCATCGGTCGGCGCGGAGCCGGTCGTGCATCGCGGCGCGATCGCGCAAGTCGAGCCCCGCGGGCAGGCCGCCATCGACGGTGATCCACTTGATCGCCGGCCGGGCGGCACGGTTGGCAGCGCCCCTGGGCGCGCGCAGCTGCGCCCGCAGTCCGCGCTCGACGATCGCCCGCACTGTGCTGCGATCCTCGGCGGCCCGGCGCTTCACCGCGACAAACAGATCGTCCGGCAAGTCGATTGTCGTCTTCATATGGTTTTATACTTTACCATATTTATGGGTCTGAGCTGTCCTGGGCAGCCGTCATCGGGCATTGCCCGCCGGCACCCGTCGCGCCAGTTCGCTCGTCCAATTCAGCACGACATTCAGATGCGGCGAGGCCTTTTCTTCCTCGCTCGGCCTCACCATCAGGAACCGGCCATCCGGCGCCACATCGTAATTGAGGTCCCCTACCACGGCTGCGCCCGCGGTAACAAAATCGGCATCGAACAGTCGCACGGGCTTGCCGGCCGAGAATTCTTCGGCGGTGCGGACCGGCACCGCGAACAGGCCCCGCGCGTGCCGAAAGAACAATTCGCGGCCATCGCGACGCCACACCGGTTCGTCCCCGCCCTCACTGGTCACCAGGTGGCGCGAGCCGGAAGCCGGAAACGCCACGACGTAAATCTCGAGCCGCCCGGTTTCGCTCGAGGTATGCGCGAGCCAGCGGCCGTCCGGCGACAGGGTTGGAGACCGATTGCCGCGATCCGCATCGGTCGTTTTCACTGCCAGTTGCGGTTGGGGCTCCCCTCCGGGGCGCAAGAGCAGGACATCGCTCAGTCCATTCGGCGGGGAATCCACATAGATGAGGGCTTGATTGCCCGCCGTCCAGGTGCCCGGCGCGACAGTGTTGGTCCCCGAAACAAGGGACTGGGCCGGACCACTCCCGTCGACGGGCTGCCAGACCAGATGCTGGTTGCGGCCGCGAACCGACACGTAGGTCATGTGCCGGCCGTCCGGCGTCCAGAGCGGCCACCGGTTGGTGCCGTCGAGTGTGACCCGGCTCAGTTGGTCGGTCGCAATCTCATAGATCCAAATATCGTGACGGTCGCCATCGGCGGCCGCAAATGCCAGCCGCTTGCCATCCGGAGACACTCTGGGACTCGAGAACCCGCGCGGCGAAATTGGCAGCGGCGTCTCCGCGCCAGAGCGATCGACCCATGCCAGCACCCGACCGGCGATGGGCTGCTCGGGCTGGTACACCAGCGATCCATTGGCAGACAGCCGGAAATTGCCGATGCCGGTGAGAGGCATCGTCGCGACGTGCTCGACCAGCGTGACCGGAGCTCCGGTGACCTCGAGGCGCACCACGTCAAACGGCACGGCAAGAATGGCGTGCTCCGAGCCGTAGATCAGATGACCCGTCGCCGAGTAGCGCGCGTCGAAACCGGTAGGAATCAGCACCTTGCGCTCGCCCGAGGCAAGCGACTGAACCGCAATGTTGAACTGCGACTTGCCTTCGTGAACGGTGAACAACACCGCGTGGCCGCCGGGGAGCAACACCGGATTATGATGATCGACTTCTTCGGGATTGCCCGAGAGTTTCGTGACGGCATGCGGCGCGCCGCCCTCTGCAGATACGCTCGAGACTCCGCTCTGATACTCGGCGTAGAGGATCGTGTCGGCGGTCGGCCAGCCGATGCCGAGTGGCCGCTCGACGGTCCCCAGCACCACTGGCATGGCCACCGCAGTGAGATCGATCTTCTGGAGCTTGTTCCCGACGATGAATGCCAGCCATCTTCCGTCAGGAGAAAAGCACGGGAACACTCCGCGGTCGGTGCCGGTAAGCGCGGTGGCTTCGAATTGATCGAGGCGCCGCACGAACAAACGCGTCACACCACGCTCGTCAGCTGCATAAGCGATCTGGCTGCCGTCGGCTGACAGCTCGAAGCGACCGATCATGCGGGTTGTGGGCGGTGATTGAATGGCGAACCGGCTGAGCGGAGCCGCAGAAGTTGCCGCTGTGCGATCCGACCCGCGCCATGCGACTGCCGCCACCACAGCGAGCACGGCGGCAATGCCCCACGGCAGCAGCGCCCACCGGTTCGCCGGGTTCGTCCGGTTCGCCGGGTTCGGCAGGTTCGTCGGGTGCAGCGCGTCGTCAATCTCGAGGCGCGCGTCTGCGGCGGACTCGCATCGGCGCTTGCGATCCTTCTCGAGACAACGCCGCAGCAGTCGGCGAATCGACTCCGGCGTTCCTGACGGCAGCGCCGTCCAATCCGGCTCGTCCTTCAACACCGCCGCGATCAGGTGCGATACGGTTTCACCGTTGAAGACTTGCCGGCCGGTCAGCATTTCTGACAGCACGACCCCAAACGCCCAGAGGTCGCTACGTTTGTCGGTGGGCTTCCCAGCCGCCTGTTCGGGACTCATGTAGGCAGCCGTACCGAGAATGAGGCCAGCCTCGGTGGCGTGGACCGACAGCGTCGGCGAGTTCATCGCATCTACGGAGCCTGAAGCCTGGAGCCCGGAGCCCGTCACGATCGCCTTGGCGAGTCCGAAGTCGAGCACCTTCACCGTGCCGTCTGAACGGACCTTGATATTGGCGGGCTTCAGATCGCGATGGATGATGCCGTGATCGTGCGCGGCTTCGAGCGCCTCCGCAATCTGCCGCGCGATCGGCAGCGCCTCGTCGAGCGGGATCGGCCCGCGCGCGATCCGCTGCGCGAGATCTTCGCCTTCGACCAGCTCCATGACAATCGCGGCGCCTTCGATGCCGTAGATGTGCGCGATGTTCGGATGATTGAGCGATGCCAGGACCTGCGCTTCGCGGCTGAAACGCGCGAGGCGATCGGGATCGTTGGCGACGGCGGGCAGCAGCACCTTGATCGCGACGTCTCGATTCAGCTTGGTATCGCGGGCGCGATATACCTCCCCCATGCCACCGGCGCCGAGAGCGGAGAGGATTTCGTACGGGCCGAGGCGCGCGCCGGATGATAAAGCGATGCGGCAGTATAGGCGCGATGGCCGTCAGGGGGTGTGCTGATTTGCACGTCGCAACTCCCGCGAGATCCCGTCAAGA
>JANOZI010001025.1:0-7719 GCA_031429375.1 Acidobacteriota bacterium
GCCGCCCGCGGCGCGCCCGGGCGGCGCACGGCCACCCGGGGCCGCCCAAGCGATGGTCCTGCGGCCGGTGAAGCTCGACGCGTTGACCGCGAGCCGCGAACTGCCCAACGAGGCGAAGCGCAACCCGTTCCGCTTTCAGCAGCCGCCCGCCCCGCCGCCGCCGCCGAAGCCGATCTTCACGCCGCCGCCCCCGAGCACTGCGGGCCCGGTAGTGCCGGCCGTTCCTGCGGGACCGCCGCCGCCGGCCCCCATCCCGTTAAAGTTCATCGGGGTCGTGGAACGGGCCAACGGCGTGAAATGGGCGGTGCTGAGCGACGGCAAGACCGCGCCGCAGCATGGCAAGGAAGGCGATGTTATCGACGGCCGGTATCGTATTGTGAAGATTGGGACCGAGTCGGTCGAGCTGACGTATGTCGACGGCCGCGGTCGGCAAACGATCAGGCTGACCGGGCAGTGACGACAGTTCAGAGTTCAGAGTTCAGAGTTCAGAGTTAAGAGTTTAGAGTTAAGAGTGCGAATGACCATGAGGCGTGTTGTTGGCGTGCTGGTGGCCGTGTCGATGGCCGGCCTGTTGGCGGGTTGCGCCACCGGGCGGGCGTTTGCGCGGGGCGAGGCCGCGGCCCAGGCCGGCGATTGGGAAACCGCGGTCGGTTTCTACCGCCAGTCGCTGCAGGACAACCCCGATCGGCCGGACTACAAGATTGCCCTCGAGCGGGCGATGGTGGCGGCGGCGGAGATGTTCGTCGAGCGCGGCAAGCAGCTCGAGGCGGCGGGACAGCTGGAAGAGGCGCTGCGCAATTACCGCAAGGCGCAGGAATTCGAGCCGTCGAACCGGCAGCTCGCGACCCGCGCCGCCGACATCGAGCGCACCCTGCGCGATCGGCTCGAAGCGGCATCGGGGCGTCCCGAACTGGAGAAAATGCGGGCGCAGGCGCGCCGCAGCACCGAGCCGGTGCTTAGCCCGACCAACCCCGAGCCCCTGCTCGTCAACTTCGTCAATACCGGCCTGCGCGACATCCTCACCTTTATCGGCAACTACACCGGCATCAACGTCACGTTCGATCGCGACTTCCAGGATCGATCAATCACGCTGAAGCTCGAAGACGTCTCGCTGGAGCAGGCGCTCCAGCAGATCATGATTGCCAACCAGCTCTTCTACAAAGTGCTGAACGAACGCACCATCATCGTCGCCACCGACAGCACCGCCAAGCGCGTCCAGTACGAAGAACAGGTCATCCGCACCTTCTTCATTTCGCACTCGGATGCGACCGAGTTGTCGCAGCTGCTGACCGGGTTGGTTCGGGTGGCGGGCCAGGCGGTGCAGCCGCAGATCGTGCCGAACAAGACCGCCAACACGATTACCGTGCGCGCGACCGGCGCGGTCGTGCAAATCGTCGAGCGCATCATCGAGGCCAACGACAAGCCGCGCGCCGAAGTCATGGTCGACGTGCAGATCCTGGAAGTGAGCCGCGACCGCACGAAGAGCTACGGCCTCGACCTCGGCAGCTACGCGATCAATCTGGCGTTCTCGCCCGAAGCGGCGCCGGGAGACGGCGGCAAGCCGTTCAACCTCAACACGATTTCCACCGGCGTCAGCACCGCCGATTTTTATATGGGCGTGCCCTCTGCGGTCGTGCGGTTCCTCGAGAGCGATTCGCAGACCAAGGTGCTGGCGAAGCCGAACCTGCGCGGCACTGAAGGGCAGAAGCTGTCGCTCAACCTCGGCGAGGACGTGCCGGTGCCGAGCACGACCTTCACCCCGCTGGCCGCCGGTGGCGCGTCGGCCAACCCGCTGACGTCGTACGGCTACCGCACCCTCGGCATCATCGTGAACATGACGCCGACGCGCGTGACCTACGAGGGCGATATTCTCCTCGACATCACGATCGAGAACAGCGCGCGCGGGCAAGACATCAACATCGCCGGCCAGAACCTGCCGTCCTTTTTTACGCGCAAGGTCGAAACGAAACTGCGGCTGCGCGACGGCGAGTCGAACCTGCTGGCCGGGTTGCTGCGCGAGGACGAGCGGCGATCGCTCACCGGCTTTCCCGGCATCTTGCGGCTGCCGATCGTCCGGCAACTGTTCTCGAACAACGAAAGCAACATCAAGCAGACCGACATCGTGATGCTGTTGACGCCGCGCATCGTGCGCACGCACGAGCTCAGGGCGTCGGACATGAGCCCGATTTACATCGGCACGCAGAGCAACATGTCGCTGGGCGGTCCGCCGCCGGTGATTGGCGGCGACAGTGAACCGCCGGCCGCCGCGCCACCGCCGCCCGGCGTGGCTCCCGTGCCGCCGGTCGTGACGCCCGGGGCGCCGGCCGGGCTCAAGCCGCCGGTGACCCCTGTGCTGCCGACCGGTTCGACGCAGCAGCCCACGGTGCCGCCGGGCAGCTCGCCGATCCCGGGTATGACGACCTTGCCCACGCCGGTTGCGCCACCAGCGCCGGTCCCGGTACCGGTTCAGCCGTCGCCGGAAGCGCCGGTGCCAACGCCGGCCCCGCCGGTGTCGCAGGCACAGCCACCCGCGGCGCCCGCGCCGGTGCAGCCGCCGGCGGCCGCGCAACCGCCGCCGACGACACCCGCGCGGATCACGCTGAGCCCCCCAACTGAAATGCGGGTCGGCAGCGGTCCGTACACCGTTCCGATCTCGGTCGCCGGCGCGAGCCGGCTGTCGACGATCACGATTTCCGTGACGTACAACCCGGCGCTGATTCGCGTCCGCAGTGTGCAAGAGGGGACGTTCATGCGGCAGGGTGGCGTCACACCCGCCTTCAGCAGTCAGATCGACGAGAAGAGCGGCCGCATCGACATCGTCGTCACGCGGCCGGGCGATCAAACCGGCGTCTCGACGGCGGGGCTGCTGGCGGCGCTGCTCGTGGAGCCGCTCTCGGCAGGGACCGGGTCGCTCTCGGTCAGCGGATCGGCCAGCGTGCCGGGCGGCGCCGCCGCGCCGTTGCAATTCCTGCCGGCGGGTATTACGGTGCGATGATGCTGGATCACCTGTCCAGGGGACTGGAGCGCGGCTACACCTTCGTCGAGTTGCTGGTGGTCACGACGATCGTGATCATCCTGGCGTCGGCGGTACAGCCGCTCGCCAGGGTTACCATCCAGCGCACCCGCGAGGCGGAGCTGCGGCGCACGCTGCGCGACATGCGCACCGCCATCGACAAGTTCAAGGACGCGGCCGATGCCGGGATGATCCCGACGACGGAGTTGAAGGCCAACAGCGAAGGCTACCCGCCGGACCTGCAGACGCTGGTCGACGGCGTGTCGGTGGCCAACGACCAGACCGGCCGCAAGCTGAAGTTCCTGCGCCGCGTGCCGATCGACCCGATGACCGGAGACGACGAGTGGGGGATGCGCGCCTACCAGGACAAGCCGGATACCTCCAGCTGGGGCGGGCAGAACGTCTACGACGTCTACTCGAAGAGCGGGGGCACGGGGCTCGACGGCACCAAGTATAAAGACTGGGACTGAAGAGTTCAGAGTGCAGAGTGCAGAGTTAAGAGTTAAGAGTTAAGAGTTAAGAGTTAAGAGTTAAGAGACGCAAGTGCCAAGATCCCGATTTAACGGCGTGCGCGGCTTTACGATGATCGAAATGCTCATCGTGATGACGCTGATCATCATCCTCGCCAGTGTAGGGATGGCGCAGTACAAGAACAGCGTCAAGCGTTCCGAGGAGGCCGTGCTCAAGGAAAACCTGTTCCGGCTGCGCGACGCCATCGATCAGTATTACGCCGACAAGACGAAGTACCCGGCGGGGCTCGACGACCTGGTCAGCGAGGGCTACATCCGCGAAGTGCCGACCGACCCGATCACCAAGTCGAAAGACACCTGGCAGACGACGGCGGCGGAGCCCGATGCGAATAATCCGGCCAGTTCGGTGGGCATCTACGACGTCAAGAGCGGGTCAGAGGAGTCGGCGCTCGACGGCACCAGATACAGTGAGTGGGACTGACAGTTAAGAGTTAAGAGTCAAGAAGAAAAGGCCGGCTGCGGAAACGCAAGCCGGCCTTTGTGTTTTGCAGGGTGCTGGATCACGGGGGAACGGTCATCGTGAAGGTCGTCGTTCCCGTTGCCCCGCTCGCATCGGTTGCGGTGGCTTCAAGGGTATACGAGGTCCCCGGATTGCCGGCCAGGGCGCCAAACGAGCCGCTGCCGCCGGCGTTATACAACTCTTGGCCAGTATCCGTCCTGATCACCCTGACGTTCGTGATCGCCGAGCCGCCGTTGGGGGCAGGAGTGGCCGTGACGCTGAAGCTCTCCAAGGTGTTCGGGTTAACCGGAGGACTCGTGTGCGAGAGCGTCACCGACGGCTGTCGAGACGTCACAATCACGGCGCACGATGACGATCCGCGTTGACCGTTGGTATCGGTGACCGTAGCTGTGACGGTATAACCGTCCGGTTTCGTGTATGTCTTGGTGAAACTCGTCGGCCCCGTGATTTGACCGAGATTGCGGCTGGTGCCATCACCAAAGTCAACGGTCACATTCTGGATCGGGAAAGAACTGGTCGTCGGTGGTGTGACGGTGTACGCCGCCGGCGTATTTGTGAAAGCGCCGCCGGCCGGGCACGCGATCTGGATCGTCGGCAACACCCTTGACACGTTGACCGAGAACGAGCCGGTACCTTGCTGACCGGTCTGATCTGTCGCGGTAGCCGTGACTGTGTACGAATCGGCCCGATCGAAAGTGTGCGACACGGTCGTTGCGCTCGTGATCGGTCCGAGACTGCGCGGCGCAGACCCGTCGCCCCAGTTCACGACGACATCGCGCATCGGCGCGCCGCCGGTGGGCACCGTCGGTGTGATGGTGAAGTTCGCCGGCAGTCCCGCGGTGGCTGTCGCGGGTCCGGTCACAGCCACCGTCGGCGCATTGACCACCGTCACGGTGACGTCGCCGGACTTCGCCCCGACGGTTGCGGTGACCTTTGACGTGCGATTCGTGGACAACGTTGTTCGCGCTTCACCGTTCGAGTCAGTCGTGGCCGACCCTGGGCTGACCGAACCGTTGTCGGTCGTAAAGACGACCGGAGCGTTCGAGAGCGGACCGCCGTTAGCGTCGGCAACGGTAACAACGATCTGAGACGAGCCGCCAGATTGTGGAACCGTCGCAGGCTCGGCGCGCAGCCTGAGCGTTTCGGCCGCCGCAGCGCCGACTTTGACCTCGAGTTCGGCGGCGGTTTTCGCGCCTCCAGAGAAAGCCCCGATCTTGGCCAGGCCGGATTGTGTTCCGGTGAACGTCACCCTCGCAGTGCCGCCCTGGGTTCGCGCTTCACGCGGTTCGATGTTCCCGAACGACGACGTGAAGGTGACGACGGTGCCATTCTGTACGGGCGTGCCCGCCGACTCGATCACCGCGGCCGTGACTTCCGCCGTCCCGTTGATCGGCACGGACGTCTTATTCACTGTGAGCGTGATGGTCGATCCGGTCGGCGAGACCAACGACATCTTCTCGCAGCCCCACAGCGTGGTAAAAGTAATGGCGAGGATGAGAACTGATGGGCGGAAACGTGACACTGGAATACCTGTTAAATATAATAGAGTCATGAGGTTAGCGGGTCAACCCTTGTCTGCTCGACCATTATCGCGAAGCTGGAGTCGGTCGCATGGCTATGCCATGGCCGCGCTGCTCGTCGGAATGAGCGTAATGGCGGTCATCATGGGAGCTCTGCTGCCGGTGTGGACCCAACTGGCGACCCGAGAGAAGGAAGCAGAACTGGTGTTCCGCGGCAACCAGTATGTGCGTGCGATTGCGCTGTTCCAGCGCAAATACGCCAATACCAATCCGCCGACGGTTGACCTGCTGGTTGAGCAACGTTTTCTCCGCAAGAAATATAAGGACCCGATCACCAACGACGATTTCCAGCCGATTTTCGCGGCTCAGGCCATGCAGGGCGTCAGCGCGCCAACCGGCGCTCTGCGACCCGGAGAACAAGCCACCGCTTCGCTGGGTACTCCGGCGCGGCAGACGGTCCAGTCGGGTTTCGGCAGCACCGGCGCCACTGCCGCCGGCGGTATTATCGGCGTCACCTCGAAGAGCAAAGAGTCATCGCTGCGGATCTACAACGGCCGCGACAAATACAACGAGTGGGCGTTCGTCTACATTCAGACGGCGCAACGCCCTGCGGGGCCGGGTGTGCCGATGCCGGGGCAGGGCGGAGCGCCAGGAAGTAAGCCCGGCATGCCTGGGGGACCGTTTAATCCTGGCCAAAAGCCGGGTATGCCCGGAATCGGTGGGCCGGGCGGAATGGGTGGGCCGGGAGGACTGGGCGGGCCAGGAGGATTCGGCGCGCCGGGTGGAGGAATGGGTGGGCCGGGCGGCGGGCAGCCGACTCGTCCGCCGATCAGACCGCCAGGCTAAAAACAGGGTGCCAAGGGTGCCGCAGGTGCCACGGGTGCCAAAGGGTGGGTGCCAACGGTGCCAAGGGTGTCCGCCTTCGCGGCCGAAGGCCGCTACGGCGAGACCTCGCCGTAGCTCGCGCCACTTTGGGCGAGCGTAGGCGGGCCAAAGTGCATCGGCTACTGCGACAGGTCGGTCACAATAGCGTCGTGCAGCGCGCGGCGAGCTTCCTGAATTCCCTCGCCCTTGCGCGTCGGATGGACGCGGTTCGACAGAAACGCCACATAGAGATCCTGCGCTGGATCGATCCAAAGCGAAGTGCCCGTGAAGCCGGTGTGACCGATTGCTTGCGGCGACAGCTTCGTTCCGCACGATGACGTCGGCAGCATCGTGTCCCACGCGAGCGCGCGGGAGCTGTTTGGCGCGGACGATTTCTGCGAGAAGCGGGGCAGCGCCGGTGACTTGAGCCACCACCGCGCGCAGGCGCCGACGGCGGCGACGGTGCCGAACAATCCGGCGTGCGCGGCGACGCCGCCAAGGGCCGCGGCATTCTCGTCGTGCACGACCCCGCGTGTGGCCTGGCCGGGCGCGCCGACTTCGGTCGGTGCCGTCCGCTCGAGCCACTCGGCCGGCGGGCGATACCGCAGCTCGATCGACGGGCCAAGCTCCGAGTTGCGCCAATTGTCGAACAGCCGATCGAGCGCCGAGCCGGCGACGTTTTCGATCGCAAACCCCAGCAGCATGAATCCCGGGTCGCTGTAGATCGATTGAGTGCGCGGCGGGTACTCGAGCGGTTCCTCGCAGATCGCCAGCTCGAACGGCTCGCGGCCGTTCCGGGTTTCGAAATAGTGCCGGTGGCCGGGCAGTCCCGAGCAGTGTTCCAGCAGATCCCGAATGGTCACGTCCTGGCGGTCTTCGCTGCTAAAGGCATCGATCCAGTGCGCCACGCGATCGTTCAGGCGCATGCGATCGCGCGCGAGCTGCGACGACACCACTGCCGCCGTCGCGAGCACCTTCGTCAGTGACGCAAGATCGTAAATCGTCGTCTCACTAACGGGGGCGGAGCCTTCATCGTAGGTGAGCGTCCCTCGCGCAATCGTGGCGATGGGACCGGCGTTCCGCCCGATCTCCGCCACAGCTCCAGGGAAGACTCGAGCAGTAATCGCATCATCCAGCACGCGGGTTGCAGTAGGAAATTGAGCCACGTGATCCATCAACTCGTGCACGCTGGACCTACGGGCCACAAAGACACAGAGACATAGAGAAACGCACAACTCAAAACTCGAAGACAGGGCAACGCCGATGATGCGGTTCGCTGTCGTCGCGTTGCGACGCGGCTCAGATGAAGCGGCCGGAAAAATGAGTTCCCGG
>JANOZI010001026.1:0-2555 GCA_031429375.1 Acidobacteriota bacterium
CGCGATCGTGACGCTCGGGTTTGCGTCCGAGGACGACACCTACACGGCGCTCGCCGAGGCCACCGGGATGCCGCTCGTCTCGCTGCGGGAACGGACGCCAAGCCCGCTCGCGCTGCGCCTGGTTCCGGAGCGCGTCGCGCGGCGACACGTCTTGATCCCGCTCGAGGAGGACAACCGCAACCTGACCTATGCCGTCAGCCGGCCGTTCGATGACGAGGCCGAGCGCGACGTCGGATTTGCGTCGGGCCGCAAACCAATCGTGGTGCTGGCCAGGCGGTCCGACTTGCTGAAGGCGCTCGACCGGTGTTACCCCAAGATGGGCGACATCGATCTGCTGCTGGGCCGCGTGCGATCGAGCATCCCGGTCGAAATGATCGACGCGACCGACTCGCAGGTTCAGACGCACTCGCCCGTCATCGATCTCTGCAATCAGATCATCGGCAGGGCGGTGGAGGCCGGCGCGAGCGACGTCCACCTGGAACCTTCGGCGCAGGGGCTCACTGTGCGGTATCGGCTGTGCGGCATTCTCGAGAAGATGTTCACGGTGCCCGTTGAAGCCGCCAGCGCCGTATGCAACCGCTTCAAGGTGATGGCGCATGCGGACATCTCGGTCCGGCATCGACCGCAGGACGGCGCGTTCCGCATCAAGGTCAGCGGCCGCCCGATCGAGGTGCGGTTCTCCACACTCCCGACCGTCATCGGCGAAAAGCTGGTGCTGCGCGTCATCGACGGGCAGGCCACTCCGCAGGATCTCGACGGCCTTGGCTACGACGCCGACAACCTCGCCCGCTTGAAGAAGGCGCTCAGCCAGCCCGATGGGCTGGTGCTCGTGACCGGCCCAACCGGATCGGGCAAGACCACGGTGTTGTACAGCGCGCTGACTCACCTGCAAAACGGCCGCACCAACATCGTGTCGGTCGAAGATCCCGTGGAGCGCCGGGTCGCCGGCATCAACCAGATTCAGGTCAACACCCGCGCCGGAAACACGTTCACCTCGGTCCTGCGATCGATGTTGCGCCAGGATCCGAATGTGATCATGGTCGGCGAAATCCGCGATAACGAAGTCGCGCAAATCGTCGGGCAGGCGGCCTATACCGGGCATCTGGTCCTCAGCTCGCTGCACACCGCTGATGCGGCATCGGCCGTGACCCGGCTACTCAACCTCGGGCTGGAACCGTCCAAGATCGCGGAGAGCCTGAGGGCGATCGTCGCGCAACGGCTGGTGCGCACGCTGTGCCCCGACTGCCGTCACATCCACGATGAGCTCGAGGCCAAGCGGTTGGGACAGGCGCATGGCGCCGTGGCGGTGCGGGCGTCCGCCGGGTCCGGCTGCGACCGCTGCAAGCACACCGGCTACGCCGGACGCAGTCCGGTCGCGGAGGTGCTGGTCCCCGATCAGAGCATGCGCGACGCGATCGGGCGGGGTGCGACCGCCACCGAAATTCGCGCCGCAATGCAGGCCGCCGGCTGTGCCTCGATGCGCGAGCGGGCACTGGTGCTGGTCGCCCAGGGCATCACGTCGATCGACGAGGTCGATCGCGTGCTGGCGGCGGCGACGGAACCATCCGCGGGCGCGGCCAGGACGGCCGGCAAGCGGCGCGTGCTGATCGCCGACGACGACCGCATCACGCGCATGCTTGTCCGGCTGCTGCTCGAGCGGGATGGCTACGAGGTGCTGGAAGGCGAGAACGGCGCGCACGCGGTCGAGCTCGCCCACCGCGAACGTCCCGATCTCCTGATCATCGATCTGATGATGCCGGAGATGGACGGCTTCGGGGCGATCGAAAGAATCCGCCGCGACGTCGCGCTGGCGACGCTGCCGGTGATGGTCCTGACCGCCGAGGACGGGCCCGGCATCGAGTTGCGTGTGCTGGAAGCGGGCGCGGACGACTACATGGTCAAGCCGTTCGAGGCCGACATCCTGCTGTCGCGCGTGCGCGCGGCGTTCCGCCGGCAGGAGCGCGCGACCGCCGCGTAATCGCCTCAGACGTTCGGCATTCGCCGCCGTGAACGGAGTAGGATCCGGCCATGCCGCACCTCCCGTCGTCGATCCGCTGGTTCGGACTATTCGGCGCGGCGATCGCCGCTCTCGGGGTCGCAGCGGCATCGCTCGGACAACCCGCCGGCTACGACCTGGTCATTGCCAACGGCCGCGTCATGGATCCCGAATCCGGCCTCGACGCCGTCCGACATGTCGGCATCCGCGGCGGGACCGTCGCGGCGATCTCCGGGACGCCGCTGGCCGGCGCCCGGGTCATTGACGCCGCCCGTCACGTGGTCGCGCCCGGGTTCGTGGACCTGCACGAGCACGGGCAGCAGGACGAGTCCTATCGGATGATGGTGCGCGACGGCGTCACCGCGGCGTTCGAGCTCGAAGTGGGCACCGCGAATGTCGCCGCGTGGTACGCGGCGCGCGAGGGCGGCCAGATCGTGAACTACGGCGTGTCGATCGGGCACATCCCGGCGCGAATGAAAGTCCTCGAGGATCCCGGCAAGGGGCTGCTGCCTGCCGGCATCGGCGGAAGCGGCCGGGCGAGCGATGCGCAGATGGCGGC
>JANOZI010001027.1:0-4502 GCA_031429375.1 Acidobacteriota bacterium
TCGCCAACCTGCAGCTGGAGGGCGGCGCGCTCGGCCACGTCACCAGCTCCACCGACTTCATGATGCCGTACTCGTTCTCGGTAGAGCTGATGGGCGACCGCGCGACGCTGCGCCAGGACGTGATCCAATGGCTCGACGAGCCGCTGACAGTCGACGAGTTGACCGCGGCGAACCCCGTGGCCGGCGTCCGTTTCGAAGCGGCCACCGACGGCAGCGGCCGGCCGGCCATCCGCATCCGCACGGCGATGCCCGACTCGGCCGACGTGAGCCATCATCCGTTCCAGGACGAGATCGACGACCTGGTTGAGAGTATCCTTGACCCCCGGAAACGTACGACGATCGACGTGTTCGACGCCCAGAAAACGATGGAGATTTGCCTGGCAGCGGATCGATCGGCGGAGCTCGGCGGGGCAACAGTCAAGTTGCCGCTCATCACAGATTGAGAGAGGAGTCAGCTCACTATGACGACCACAACCTCCCGGCGCGAATTCATCCGCCTGACAGCCGCCAGTGGACTGATGTTGGCCGCCCCGGATGGTGCGCCGGCCCAGACCACCACCAGCTCCGATCAGCACGTGCCGCCGGGTGAACGCCTCCAAATCGCGACGTTCGGCCTCGGCATCCAGGGCCTCAACGACACGCGCACCGCGCTGCGCCTGCCGGGTGTCGAGCTGGTCGCGGTCGCCGATGTGTACGACGGCCGCCTCGCGCTCGCGAAAGAAACCTGGGGCGATCACATCTTTACCTCGCGCGACTACCGCGACGTGCTGGCGCGACCCGATGTCGACGCGGTGATCATCGCGACGCCCGATCACTGGCATGCGCGGATCGCCATCGATGCGATGAAAGCGGGCAAGGACGTCTTCGTCGAGAAGCCGATGGTGCAGGACATCGAAGAAGGGCGGCCGGTGATCGAGACCGAGCAGCAGACCCGGCGGATCCTGCAGGTGGGCAGCCAGCGCGTCAGCTCGATGGTGTACGCCAAGGCCCGCGAGCTGCTCCGGGCCGGTGCGATCGGCGAGCTCAACCTCGTTGAAGCGTGGATGAATCGCAATTCTGCCAACGGCGCCTGGCAATATTCGATTCCGCCCGATGCGTCTCCGGCGACGATTGATTGGGATCGCTTCATTGGCAACGCGCCGAAGCGGCCCTTCGAGCCGATCCGCCTGTTCCGATGGCGCAACTATCGTGATTACGGCACCGGGATTCCCGGCGATCTCTTCGTGCACCTGTTCACCGGCATCCATTTCGTGCTCGACTCGCTCGGCCCGACGCGGGTGATGGCCACCGGCGGCTTGCGCTATTGGAACGACGGCCGTGACGTGCCGGATGTGATGCTGGCGCTCTTCGACTATCCGAAGACGGCGGCGCATTCCGCGTTCACGCTCTCGCTCAAGGTGAACTTCGCCGAAGGCGGCGGCGACAACCAGGCGTTCCGCTTCGTCGGACCCGAGGGCACGCTCACCATTGCGGGCGGCGCGGTGACGTTGACGAAACGGCCGCGCGCCAGCGAACCCGGCCATACCAGCGACACGTTCGCGCACGCGACGCAGCAGGCCTTCATGAAAGAGTACCGCGACAAGTATCCCGAGCGGGCCGAGCTGCGGCCGACCCGCGAAGAAGTCTTCGCCGCGCCGCCAGGCTACAACGAGAACGTCGAGCACTTCCGCACGTTCTTCGATGCCGTGCGCACCCGCCGCGCGGTCGTCGAAGACGCCACGTTCGGCTACCGGGCGGCGGCGCCGGCGCTGTTGACGAACGAAAGCTATTTCGAGGGCAAGCCGGTCGGCTGGGATCCCGATCGGATGAAGCGCGGCTCGGTGAAGACCAACTGAGAGCGACAGCGCTGTGGCATGACTATTCCGGCAGGAACAAAGTTCGGATCCTACGAGATCCGATCCGAATTAGGCGCGGGCGGCATGGGCGTCGTCTATCGCGCGCGCGACACGAGGCTCGGGCGTGATGTCGCCATCAAGGTCCTGCCCGATGCGTTTACGGCTGACTCTGAGCGCCTCCAGCGGTTCGAACGCGAAGCGCGCGTGCTGGCCGCGCTCAATCATCCGCACATCGGCGCGATTTACGGAGTCGAAGAGGGTGACCGTCGGCGGGGCCTCGTGCTCGAGTTGGTCGAGGGGCCGACGCTCGCCGAGCGCTTAGCCGCAGGCGCATTGCAAATCTTGGAGGCGCTCGCCATTGCGCGGCAGATCGCCGACGCACTCGACGCCGCGCATGAGCAACGAATCGTTCATCGCGACCTGAAACCCGCAAACATCAAAGTCAGATCCGATGGCGTTGTCAAAGTGCTCGACTTCGGACTGGCGAAAGCCGCAGCCGATGATGGTGCGGACGCTGACCAGTCGAGCTCCCCGACCGTCACAGTGGCAGGCACACGCGCCGGCGTCATTCTCGGTACCGCCGCCTATATGAGTCCCGAGCAGGCGCGCGGCAAGCCCCTGGACAAACGGATCGACATCTGGGCCTTTGGCTGCGTCCTGTACGAAATGCTGACGGGGCATGCGGCGTTTTCGCGAGACACGGTGTCGGACATCCTCGTGGCCGTTCTGGAGCGCGAGCCGGACTGGCAAGCGCTCCCGGACGCCACTCCTCCGACGATTCGACGCATGCTGCAGCGCTGTTTGGAAAAAGACCTCAAGCGGCGGCTCCGCGATATCGCCGACGCGCGTGCCGAAATCGAGGATGTGCTCCGCGATCCGATGGCGGCTGTCCCCTCACTCGCGCATAGCCCGCCACCCACCGTCGCTGCGACACCGCGGCGTTCACCCCGGCTTGCGATCGTTGCGGTTGCCTTGGTGGTCGTTGCCGCGGCTGTCGCGTTGATGCTCGGCTATTTGCCCCGACTGGCTCCCGCGACGGTGCAATTCGTCGTCCTGCCGCCAGAGGGCCACGCGTTTGGCACGGGAGTGATCGATCGAAATCCGACATTCGCCATCTCGCCTGATGGCCGGCGTCTTGTTTTTCGCGCAACGAACGGTTCTGGCCGCGGCCAACTCTGGGTTCGGGCTGTCGCGTCGCTCGACTCTGAGCCCCTACCGGGAACCGACGGAGCGTCGTTTCCATTCTGGTCCCCTGATGGCTCGCAGGTGGCGTTCTTTGCGCAGGGAAAACTTAAACGTGTGGCATTGGCGGGGGGCACGGCGATCGTCCTCGCGGACGCCCGCGCGGGCGTGGGCGGCACGTGGAACCGCGCCGGTGTCATCCTGTTCGCCCCCGACGAGCAGAGTCCGCTGTTGCGCGTCTCCGATGCAGGCGGCAGTACGAGTGCCGTCACCACGCTCGATCCGGATCGCCAGGAGCGCGGACACCTGTTCCCGCAATTTCTCCCGAACGGGCGTGACTTCATTTACCTCGCCTGGGCCCGGCCGCCACACGGAGGGATCTACGTGGCCTCCCTCGAGAATCGCGCGGAGGAGCAGCTACTGTCGACGATGCAGCAGGGCAAGTACGCGCCGCCGGGTTATCTGTTGTCTGTGCGCGACGGCACTCTGATCGCACAACCGTTCGACGTCAGGTCGCGCACCACGTCGGGCGAGGCGATCCCAATCGTCGAGTCTGTCGCCTTCAGCACGACTAATGGTCGCGCTGCTTACAGCGTCTCGGAGAGCGGCGTCTTGGCGTATCGCGCAAGCGGAATCCCCGCTACGAACCAGCTCGTCTGGACGGATCGTTCGGGTAAGAAGCTGAGCGAGGTCGGGACGGTCGGCGACTACCAGATGCTCCGGCTGTCACCCGATGATTCGCGTGTCGCGGTGGAGCTGCACGATCTGCGCACGGGCGCCGGGGACTTGTGGCTGCTCGATGTCAAGCGAGGCTCGTCGTCGCGATTGACGTTCGACGGAACTCACAACAATGAGCCCGTGTGGTCGCCCGATGGAACCCAAATCGTGTTCACGGGCCGCGCCGACGGATTCCCGACACTGGTAGCCAAGGTCGCGAGCGGCAGCGAGCCCGCCGAGCCGCTGCTGCCGTCCGGACCGTTAAGAGTGCCCACCGACTGGTCGCCCGATGCGCGCCACATCCTGTTCCAGCAGGATGAGACGAAGACCGGCACAGATCTCTGGGTGCTCACGATGCCAGAACGGAAGGCCGAGCGGTATCTACAGACCGAGTTCGCCGAGCGGAGCGGGCGGTTTTCCCCCGATGGCCGCTGGGTCGCCTATGTGTCGAATGAAAGCGGGCGCGACGAGGTGTACGTGCGGCCGTTCCCGTTGCGCCCAGGCAAGTGGCAGATCTCGATCGATAGCGGCATCGCGCCGCAATGGCACAGCAACGGCCAGGAGCTGATTTATCGGACCCTGAACGGCGTCTTCATGGCTGTTCCACTGAAAACGACGCCGCGGTTCGATCCCGGGATTCCACGCGCGCTGTTCTCAGCGCTGATCCGGAATGACCAGAGTTACTCGATGTCCAGGGATGGGCAACAGTTCCTGCTGAATCCCACCACTCCAGAACCGGCAGCACCAGCGCCGCCGATTACCGTCGTG
>JANOZI010001028.1:0-8929 GCA_031429375.1 Acidobacteriota bacterium
CTTGTCCTTTGACTTCTCGTCCCACACGATCGCACCCTTGCCGTCCGGGACAAGCTCCATGATCTCGCTCGAGACCTTGTCGGTCTGCAGCTTGCGCGGCGTGGTCACCTGATAGCCGACTTCCTCAGCCGACGAAATCCGTAGTTCATAGCGGACCTTGTAGCGGCGCAAGATCTGCTCGATCTTCGGCTTGAGATCCTGGGTGGCGTCGCCGAGCTTGAGACTGAGCTCGAAGACGCGCGTCTGCGGCTCGAAGCCCTCGAGGATCCACAGCGACACCACGAGGAACGCCGTGCCGATCGCAGAGAGTCCGTATAGGCCGACGCCGGCGGCCAGGCCGACCGACAGCGCGCACAGCATCACCACCGCGTCCTTCGGGTCGTCGATCTTCGACCGGTAGCGAATCAGGTTGGCGGCGCCGACGATGCCGAAGGCGCGGGCCAGGCTGGCGCCGACGACCAGCATGATCAGCGAGCCAACCACGGCGAGGATGATTTGTGTCTGCACGACGGTCGGCTGGCGCGGCGCCTGCGCGCCACGTCTCGGACGCAGCGCCAGCGCGGTGCCGAGCAGCGCCGCGAGCGGGAGCCGGATCAGCGACGCGAGCACTTCCTCCTGCAGGTTGTCCATCACGCCGGGCTGGTCGACCTTGGCCGGGGCCGCCTTCGGCTGATCGAGCTCCTGCTGGGCGCCGGCGTTGACGCTGAGCAGCAAGAGGGTAAGCACCAGGAACAGTGCGCGGGTCATCGGTCCACCGTAGTCGTCGCTGTCAATGCAAGGCCTTCCTGAATCTTTGACTTCAATTTACGGATGTAGCGGTCGGCGGTTTCTTTCGGGTAAGCCGCACTGCGAAACGCCTCGTCCCACTGCCGGTCGGAGATCTTGTCGAGCAGCCTGCACAGCCACACGACGTCGGCGGGCGTGATGTTTTCGAGCAGCTCGCGGTGGCGCGCCTGGTAATCGAACTGTACGCGGCCGTCCTGAACGCCAACCACGAAGCGCTGGCTCTCGTAGTCGGCGATGTTGTTGCGATTGCCGACCGGCCACGCTGTCTTGCCGAGCGACGCGCCGATGTCCTGGGCCACGAACCAGCGTGACGGCGTGCTGCCGTCGACCATGTCGTAGACGCGATTGTTGGTCGTCTTGATGTCCCAGTTATTCAGGATCAGGTTTGCGATCACCAGCCCCTTGAATTCACGCGTGCCGAAGAACGGGTTATCGGTCCACGACCAGTCGCCGGCGCTCTTGTGATCGTGGCCATACCGGAACCGCCCCCCCAGCGGCTTCTCGACGGGACCGTTCTTCAGCGTCCATTCGGGCACGAAGTAGACGACGGGCTGGCGGTACCCGGCGGCCCACAGGATGCGGCTCGAGACCACCTCGGTCTGCCCTTCGTCGCCGGTCTTGACATCCCACTTGCGGCCTTTCGGATCGATGACGTCGTAGCCGGTGCTGTAACCGACCGTATCGATTCCCTTGAATTCGAATGGCGTGTCCGGCGACGGCACCAGCGCCTTGCCGCCGCGCCCGTACAGAAGATCGCGCGAGGTTACCTCGCCCGGATTTTCCCAAAGCTCGGCGATGTTTGGCCCGGGCTTATCCCGATCCTTAGCCGGCTGCTCTTTCTGCGCGGTCGATTGCGCCATGCTGCCCGGTCCCGGAAAACACGCGGCGGTGACGGCGACCAGCACAACGGCTGCGTACAGCCGTGCGAGCGTGCGGGTCATTGGGTGCCTGCGTTCTGGCGCGTGATCTCGCCGGAGTCGACCCGCTTGCCGCTCTTCGAAATCGTCTGGAAGCGCATCACGTCGCCATCGAGCTCCACCATCATGAAGCTCTGCTCGGTGTCGAAGCCCTTGGCCGTCAGGGCGCCGGTGCGGATGTCACCCGAGCGAAGCTTGGCCGAACCGCCGGCAGTGAAGTAGTAGATGCCGCTCTGCGGCTTGATCCGCTCGTAGAAATGCTCGTGGCCCGCGAAGACGAGATTGACGTTGTACTTCTTGAACAGCGGCTCGATGATGGTACGCAGGTCCACTTCCGAACCGTGGGTGGCGCCGGATGAATAGAGCGGATGGTGGAAGTAGGCAATCTTCCATTTCGAGTTCGAGGCCGACAGTTCCTTCTCGAGCCAGGACTGCTGGTCCTTGTCCATGTAGTTGCTGTCGAGGGCGAAGAACCGCGAGTCTTTTTTCTGGAACGTGTAGAAGCGCTGGCCATTCATCCCGAAAGGTTTGTAGAAGCGCTGGTTGGGGTCGTCGTGATTGCCGAGCGCCGCATAGAACGGGATGTTGGCGTCAAGCATCGGCTTGTAGGGCGTCTCGAACTTGCTCTTGAAGTCCTGCGGCCGCTCCGAGCCGTAGATGTTGTCGCCCACCATGATGGCGAAGTCGTACGGGAACACCTCATGCGACTTCCAGGCCTGGGCGGCGGTGTCGTACTGCCCGCGGTCGCCGGTGCCGGTGTCGCCGAGCACGAGGAACTTGACCGTGTCTTTGCCGACAGGTGCCATGGTCTCGACGCCCGCGGCCTGTTGCGGTGCCGCGGCACGCGGCGCCTGATCTTTCGCGGCCGCGAGGAGGGCGACCCCGGCGACCAGGGCCAATACAATCGTAATGAGTCGGTATCGCATGGGTAACTCGGAATCAACTCGGGATCGTCGCGACGACGTTGCGCAGGATGTCGACAATCAGGTTCGCCTTGACATCGCGGAGGATCAGGTTGTGTCCGACGAGCCGATACTCGAGCTCGGGCGGAAGGTCCGGAAGCTTCCGGAGCAGCGCAGCGGGAAACGTCGCCAGTGGGAGCGTGGTGGGATAAACGGTGTTGACGTCAACCTTCATGTTTTTCGGCAGCTCCACGATAATCGCTCGGCGCGCGTCCGCGCTACGGGTCTTGAAATCGTCCTGCACGATCTTGATGAAGTAGGGCTGGTACTCCGGGGCGAAGATATCGCCAATCTTCGCGCCGGCACGCAGCGTCTGGATCATCTTGCCGAGCGCCGCTTCGCGCTCCGAGATCTTCGCGGGGTCGCTCGTTTCCTTGAGGTTCGGGACCTTTGCCTCAGCGTCGTTGTGGGTCTTGAGATAAGCCTGGATGCGCTTGTGGAACTCGAGCGTGGCGGAGCCTTGCGCATTGACGGCCGCCTGCCCGGCGGGTGTGGCGGCCGAAATCGCCGTGGGCGGGGGCACTCCCGGCAGCGCCGGCTCAGCTGGTGCCGTCGCAGGTTTGGTTTCGACAGCGGGCTTGGCCGACTGGACCTGCCCGCCCGCCGCACTCACAGACTCGCGCGAGTCTTGCTGGCAGGCTGCCAGCATCGACGCCGCG
Source organism: Acidobacteriota bacterium (assembly GCA_031429375.1). Lineage (GTDB taxonomy): Bacteria > Acidobacteriota > Vicinamibacteria > Vicinamibacterales > UBA2999 > 12-FULL-67-14b. Next base: position 3,325 of record JANOZI010001028.1, read on the forward strand.
AGGAAGATGACCGCCGCTGACTTGAAAATGGTCATAGCATGACCCGCTACTTCAAGGCTTGTGCCAGAGAGTCCACCACCATTAGTTGCGGTAGAGCCGGCTCTGGGCAAGATGATGACGCAATTTCCGGCCGAATCTCGTGAAAAATGCAACTCGACCTCCGCGCAGTCGTTACCTGAGTGTTACCCAAAATGGCCCAAGAGTTTCCTAAAGGCCGTGGTTCGGAATCTGCATGGATTGTGAACGCCGGATGATTCGCGTATTGCTCTTCCTCCTCTCCACGCTTTGGCTGTCGGGCTGCGGCGACCTTTGGGTCAGTAAGGCGACCTCAAACGCGTCCGCTGGCGCTCCGGCGGTGACCCGAGTCGAAGCGCGCGACCCCAAGGACATCGCGGCAGGCGCACTGGCGCTGCCCAACGAAGAACGCTCGATCAAGTTCGCCGTGATTGGCGACAGCGGCCGCGGCGACGCCGCGCAGCACGAGACTGCGGCGCAGATGGCCATGTTCCGGCAGCATTTCGACTATCGCTTCGTGGTGATGGCCGGCGACAACATCTACGAGGGGCCGGCGACGGCGGAAGACTACCGCCTGAAGTTCGAAGAGCCGTACAAGGCGCTGCTCGACGCCGGCGTCAAGTTCTACGCGGCGCTCGGCAACCACGACGATCCCCGCCAGGTGGACTACAAGCCGTTCAACATGGACGGGCGGCGCTACTACACGTTCACGCCGCCGGTCGATTTGATCACCCGGCTCGATACGCGCGTCCGGTTCTTCGTGCTCGACAGCACCTACCTCGACGGCGAGCAGATGCGCTGGCTCCATAAGGAGCTCGATCAGTCGGATGCGGAATGGAAGATCGCGCTGCTCCACCATCCGCTCTACACCGCGGGCCGGTACGGCCTGGCGGCGCGCGGCATTCGTTTTGCCCTCGAATCCGCCTTCCTGTCAGGCGGCGTCGACCTGGTGGTGTCGGGGCACGAACACTTCTACCAGCGCTCGGAGTTGCAGGAAGGGATCTTGTATTTCGTCAGCGGCGGCGCGGGATCGCTCCGGGCCGGGGATGCCAACCGCTCGGCGCAGATCGCCAAGAGCTTCGACACCGACTATCACTTCATGTTGATCGAAGTCACCGGCAAGGGGTTGTTCTTCCAGGCGATCGATCGCAAGGGCAACACCGTGGACGCCGGCGCGCTTCACCAGGCGGGCACGAGCACCGACGCGGCCGTTACTGCGGGCACGGCGCTCCGTCGCTGATCTGCCGCACCCTGTTCTTAAAGGCGCTTGCCCATTCCGAGACGGGCCTGGCCGGGGCCCTGTTGAAGAAGCTCTTCTTCTGGTGGAAGCGCGCGGCCGTGAACAGATCGACAATCTGATCGTCGCTTAGCTGCGCCAGCAGCGATGCCAAGTGGCGGCGTCCCGCCTCGGTGATTTCCACCGGGCTGAAGGTGGCGCCATGATACGGCAGGCTGTCCATGCTCGCGAGGCAGGTGGCGCGATTTCCCCAGATGGGCGCGGCCTGCCAGCCGCCCAGGTCAACCTTGCGGGGACCGAAGCTGCCGCCGAGATCCTGCAGCATCGCAAACGGTTTCTCACAGCGCCCGCCTTCCGGCCAGTCCTGCTGCGAAAGGCACACCAACCGCTGGTTCTCGGACTTGTTGTCCCAATGGGCGAGGAACACCGCCATCAGGCGAAGCGCGTCGACGTGGGCGCGAGGCGCGCCGCCTTTGGCCTCGTCGATCTGATCCAGCTCGTGCAGGGACCAGCCTTCGACGGTGTCGGTTTCGATCGGGCGCGCGGCAAGCTTGCGCTCGATCAGGGCCCATTCAAAATCTTCGTAAGCCTCGTAATTGACCAGCCTGCTGTAGAACCCTTCAGCGTGGGTGAAGTCCACGGCTTTCATCGTGTAGAACGGTTCCTTCGGACAGCCGAAACACCTGACGTGCTCGACCAGCATCACGTTGTCGGTGCCGAAGCCGAGCGCGCGCAGCAGGCGCGACGAGGCCACCTCCGAAGGAATCTCCGGGGTGGGGCCGTATTTCACGCGGATGCGCTCGCCCGAATCGAGCGTGCAGTCGAACTTCGGCGCGGTGCCGTTCAAGGCATTGAGCACGAATTTGCACGCGATCGAGCGGGGTTGATCCACCGGCGTGCCGAGATTTGCCCTGGCGATCTCTCCATCGGGTTTTTGCCAGACGGCCGCGCGCGCCAGCGCGTCGGCGCGCTCCTGCTCGGTCACGACCTTCTTCGTCTTCGGCGAGGCGTGCGCGGACGGCTCGGTTGCGCGGCTGGCGATGACGGTCGCAGCAACCACCGCGACCGTGGCGACGATTGACCAACGGCTGATTCGCATCCTGCGGTGGCGGTTGCAAGAATCGTGACCTCAGCAGTGGGGTGCTCAACCTGTCCGCCTGCCAGCCGACCTTGGGGAATGTGATGGGCTTCGAGGCCAGCCCAGCTACAAAGCCCGCGGAAATAACCGTGAAGACCTTATGGCAGAGGTCTTGCTCTTCCCACCATCATGAGCCACCTCGAACCACGGATGAAGCGCGTTCTCGCAACGCAGGTCGCGCTCGATCGCGCCGGTTTCTCTCCTGGTCAGATCGATGCCCAAAGCAGTGCTAACACCGAGCGCGCGCTGCGGGCGTTCCAGCAGGCGCATGGGCTGCACGTGACCGGCGAGCTCGACCGTAAAACGGTCCGCACGCTCGGCCAACCGTTCGTGCGCTCGGTACGGACGTATCAGATCACCTCCGCCGATCTGGAGTCGGCGCTCGACTGCACGTCGATGGCCGACATGCTGGCCGAGCGGTTTCACACCAGCCCGGCCCTGCTGCACTACTTGAACACGCAAGCAACGTTCGACGAAGGCGAGACGCTGCTCGTTCCCAACGTCGAGTCGGCGGTCCCCGACCACTCCGCAGCGCCGGTCGTGGTGACGGTGGCCGAGCGTGCCCACATGCTGAGCGTGCAGAACGCCTCAGGAAAAGTGATCTTTCACGCCCCGCTAACGTCGCCCGGTGACGACGACGCGTTTGCGGCCGAACCGGCGGGCCTGCCCCGGCTCAGCGTCGGCGGCATCCGGCTCACGAGCTGGGACGCGATGAAGCTGGCGTGCCTGATGAACGGCACCGCCAAAGTAGTGATGCGTTAATGATTTGTCGCGCGGGAATTTCGTTCGTGTAGCGCGGAACGTCGTTCCGCGGGAGTCTTATATGCGCGTTGTAGCTAATGTTTGGGATCAAGTGCAGTTACGCCCGTCGAATGGTGTCGGCCGTCCGTCTCGTCCGCGCCGGAACGATCGGGCCGTCCTGTTCTCCGCCGATCACGAGCGTCTTCATTTTGATGAAGGGCCGGTCGTGAACTACCGCTTCCTGCTCGACTACCTGCTGAAGGCTCGCGACGATTTTCGCCAGCCGCGGCCGGTCATCGCCTAGCGCTCTTGGCTTTGGCCTTTGGCCTTTTGCCTCGGTGAGGCGCAATCACCGCGTCGAGATCGTGGCGCATCCAGTGCGCCGCGGGGCCCTCTTCGTAATACGCCCAGGCCATCATCGATCCACCGACCACCGCTTCAACCGTGCGCGCAAGCTGGCGGGCATCGGTGCCGCGCGCGAGCTCGCCCGCCGCGATCGCTTCCTCGATGATCTTCTCCAACTCGACGCGGGACGCGCGTGCGTGCTTGACCAGATGCGTGCGAAAGTCCGGATCGGTGAGGTCGACCTGCAGGTACGACAGGCTGCGCGCCAGCGCCGCCGGAGACGTGGCGAGGCCGGCGACGCAGTCGGCATAGGCGCGTAGGACGGCCAGCGGCGAGCGCCGGCCGCGGCGCAGCCCGTCGAACATCTCGCGCGTGCCGCCCGCATAGCGGTTCGACAGCGCCAGCAGCAACTCGCGCTTGGAACCGAAGCGCTGCACCAGCGCGCCGGCCGTGAGCCCGGCCTCCGTCGCAATCTCCGCCAGCGTCAGCTCCGCCGGCCCCAGGCGCGCCATGGCCCGAAGGGTCGCTTCGAACACCTCGTCGTCGGTCGCCTTGCGGGGTCTCGGGCTCATCGAGACCCTCGCCGGCCTCCACCCCAGCGCGGGTGCCGCGCTGGGGGCCCGGTTGCGGCGTGGGGCTTGGGGCGTGGGGGTTGGGGCGTGGGGCTTGCGGGCATGGGTTGATCTCGTAGGGCACACCTTCAGGGGTGCCGCTTGACAGTTTATAAACGTCCGTTTAGTATCTGTTTCTAAATGAACGTTTAGAATACACCAGGAGGCACCATGCGGAAGGTCATTTACGGCGGCGCGTGCAGTCTCGACGGGTTTCTCACCGCCGGCGACGGGGCCCTCGACTGGCTGCATTTCAGCAACGACGTCGAGGCGGTGATGAAAAAGTTCTGGGCGAATACCGATGCGCTGCTGTTCGGCCGCAAGACCTGGGAACAGGCCGGCGGCGCGGGCGGCGGATCCTCGAACGGGATCAGGAGCTACCTGTTCTCGCGGACGCTCGAGCAGGCGCCGCGCAAAGGTGTCGAGCTCGTGACCGCGGACGCCGGCGGCTTCGTCCGCGCGCTCAAGCAGCAGCCCGGCAAGGACATCCTCGTGATGAGCGGCGGCAACTTTGCGGCCTCGCTGTTCGAGGCGGGGGTGATCGACGAAGTCGGATTGAACATCCACCCGCTGCTCCTCGGGTCGGGCGCGCCGGCCTTTCTCGACCCGGGAGCCAGGGTGAAGCTGGAGCTCACGGAATGCCGGGAACTGGATGGCGGGTGTGTGCTGGTGACGTATCGCGTGCCGCACCAGGACGGACGCTCATGCGGTAACCCATCCACGTCAGGATCAAACCGGCGAGCTCGGTGACGTAGAGGATTTCGGTATAGCCCATCCGCGTCGCGGTGCCGCCGATGCCGGGCAGGATCGCGCCGGCGGCGATGAGGACGTTGGCCACGGCGCGATGGCGCGTCGACGGGTTGCCGCTGTAGCGCAGCGCCGACAGAATCGCGCCGCCGATCAGGAAGACGACCGCGTAGAGGTTGACGAACGGGCTGAAGTAGCGCACCCAGCGCCATTCCAGCACCGCTCCCGTCAGCCGATGCGGCTCCACCAGCGTGTAATTGATTGGCGACATCAGCACCGCAATTGAAGCGGTGGCGATGAAGCCGACCAGGATCACCGTGAGCACGTGCGCAACCCGTCTCGGCAGCAGCAGGTACACCGTGCCCTGCGCAAGCGGTGCGCCGCCGAGCAGCGCTCCCGAGATGTACCACGCCCGGAACGTCGGCTCGTTCCAGCCGGCCAGCGTCGTAAAGGCTTCGGTGAACGTGCCGACGCCGTAGGTCGCGATGCCGATCGCCCACCACAACAGGTGCAGGCGCTCGGGGTGGGCGCGGTAACGCCGGGAGATCTCCAGCGCGAACGGCACGGCCAGGATGGTCGTGACGATCGGGATGTAGTGGACGAATGTGGGTCCCATGACTCTTAACTCTTAACTCTGAACTCTAAACTCTAAAAGGCGCCCACGTTCAGTCCAACCGTGAAGCTGCGGCCGCGGGCCGGCGCAAACTGGAAGTGCTCGCGATAGTACGCATCGGTGAGGTTTTCGACCGCAAACGTCAACCCGGCTCGATC
>JANOZI010001029.1:0-3603 GCA_031429375.1 Acidobacteriota bacterium
GTCGTCGGGGTTCTTCCACAGCCCGCTGGCCGGCGCGCGGGTGTAGGCCGTGACGCCGCCGAAGCGATCGGTCAGCTCGAGGCGAACGGCGGCGAATTCCGCAGCCGGTACGGGCGTGCCGTCGTTGTGATGGGTCGGCAATAACAACTGTACCAGGTGCATCACTTCAACCTGCCGAGGCGGAGTCTGGATGAGGGCGCGACGTGCGCCTTGGTTCGCTTCGAACCCACGTCTGCCTGATGATGCACGTTGCTTGCCACCTCGCTCAGGCCCGCATCAGGTCGAGAAGGCGGACCTGCAGATCGGCGGTATGCTCATCACACGCGATGGCCATCCCGAACAGCTCCGACATCCTGCAGGCGGTGATCGGCGCGACGCCGGACGCGATTTTCGTCAAGGATCTCGACGGCCGTTACGTGCTGGTCAACGATGCGGCCGCGAAGTTCGTCGGCCGGCGGCCGGAGGATGTCGTCGGCAGAAACGACCTCGAGCTCTATCCGGAAGAGACCGCGCGCCGCTTCATGAAAGACGATCAGGAAGTGCTGGCCAACGGCACGGCGTTGTCGTTCGAGGGCGTGGCCACGAGCGCGGCCGGCACGCAGGCCTACCTGGTCACGAAGGGCGTCTACCGCGACCACGACGGCCGCATCCTCGGCATCTACGGCATCTCGCACGACATCACGGAGCTGCGCACGGCGCAGGACTCGCTCGAGCAGACCCGGGCGGCGTTGTTCCGATCCCAGAAGATGGAAGCGGTTGGCCAGCTGACCGGCGGGATCGCGCACGACTTCAACAACATCCTGATGGTGATTCTCGGCAACCTGGAGCTGCTCAAGCTGCGGATGGACGACAGCGATCCGCAGGCGATCGAGCTGATCGACGAGACGCTGCGCGCCACGCGTCACGGCCAGGACCTGACCGGAGACCTGCTGGCCTTCTCGCGCCGCCGCCAGCTGAACCCGCAACCGGTCGGGATCAACGCACTCGTCGACAACATCGTGCGGCTGCTGGTGCGCACGCTCGGCGCAACCATTCGCGTCAGCACCGCGACCAGCCGCGATGCGGGCGTCGCGCTGGTCGATCCGGCGGCGCTCGAGGCCGCCATTCTGAATATCGCGCTCAACGCGCGCGATGCCATGCCCGACGGCGGCACGCTGATCATTCGTACCTCGAAAGTCGAGATCACCGAGCCGCCGCGATCGGAGGACGACCTTGCGATCGGATCGTACGCGATGCTCGCGCTGCAGGACACCGGCACCGGCATGGCGCCGGACGTCGTGGCGCGGGCCTTCGAGCCGTTCTTCACGACCAAGAGCGGCGGCGGGGGCAGCGGCCTGGGCCTGAGCATGGTCTACGGCTTCGCGAAGCAGTCCGGGGGCACCGTTACCATCGCCTCGGAGCCAGGTCGTGGCACCACGGTGATCCTGTTCCTGCCGCTCACCAGGAGCGCGCCGCGTGCCGCGGCCGTGTCGGCGATACCGGTAATGCCGAACATCGTGATGCGCAACATCCTGCTCGTCGAAGACGAAGCTGCGGTGCGCACCACCGTGCGCCGGCAGCTCGAGACGCTCGGCCACCGGGTGCAGGTCGCTGCGACCGCGGCCGATGCGATGCCGATGCTCGAGGGCGACGATCGGCCGGACGTGCTGGTGACCGATGTGGTGCTGGGCACTGGCATGAACGGGATCGATCTGGCGGACGCCGCGCGCCTGCTCCTGCCGGGGCTGCCCGTGATCTTCATCTCCGGGTTTACCGCGGTGCCGGAGGCACAGCAGCGTATCCGCGACACGGGGGCGCCGCTGCTGACGAAGCCGTTGACGATTTCACAACTGGCGCGCGCGTTGGACGCCGTCCTGGAACAAGACGGCAACGCCTGAGGCGAGAACGGGGCTGTTACTGAGACTGTGACTGCCCGACGGCCGGCGTGAAACGCCACGGCAAGGCCTGGTCGGCAGGGGCGTTCCTGGCCTGTGCGGTCAGGAACGTACCGAGCTCGTCGACGGGCGCGGTGTGCACGTGCGCGTGCGCGTCGCAAATCGCGCGCAGTGCCGCTGCCGACCGATGGTCACCGAAGTGTCCCGAGGTATAGCCGCAAAACAAATCGAACGGCGTGCGCGAGGCGATGCCGTTCCACAACTCTTCGAGCCGGTGGGCGCCGCGGTAGTTGCCGGTCTCGGCGAGCACATCAACCATCTCGCCGTAAATATGGAGCCGGCCCGGGCGCTGCGCGAGACGCGCGACCAGGTCGCCTACGACGTCTTCGAGTTTCGCGGGGTCAGGGGCGTTGCCACGCATGAACTTGGCCAGCGTTTCCGCGGCATCGAGGACCGTCAACGTTCCGTCGGCGATGGCCTTGTCGATGTCGATGCCTTCGCACTCGAGCAGTTTCCTGGTCGCTTCCCAGTGAGACGGCGTGGCGACGACCAGAACGCTGTTGCCGTGCTGGAGGCCTTGCAGCAGATAGCTGGAGATTCCAGCGGCCCGCGAGGTCCCGCAATCGAACAACTGCACACTATGGCCCGGCGCCGCACAAGCGTTGGTTTTCATCAACTGTTACCAAAAAAAGGCCTGCCCTGAACAATACAAGGTCAGCCGTATCAATTCTGAGTTGGCTACAGTCGAGTTGATCAGGAGCACAGACCGAGGTCGCTGCGACCTCTTATGCGCCGCAACCGGTGAGGAACTTCGACGACTGGAGCCACCCCTTGTCGGGATAGTAAGCAAACACCAGGCCGTCGCCCTTGATTCGATCGATCATCTCGCGCGCAAGCTCGGCGCGAATCGCCGGGCAGCCCCAGCTTCGGCCCAGGCGGCCGTTGGCCTTCACGAAGTCTGCACTGACATACGGCGCGCCGTGAATCACGATGGCCCGCTCGCGCGCGCGATCGTTGATGCCGGCGTCGAGGCCGTCGAGACGCAGTGAGTAACCGTTCTTGCCCACGTAGGTGGTGTCGGTGGCGAACAGGCCCAGGCTGGTGCGATGCGTGTCGGGCTCGTTGGAGAACGCGTTCGGGACGTTGCCACCGCTGCCCTGCCCGTGCGCGACCAGTTCCTCGTAGAGGAGATTGCGGGTCTTGAGGTCGTACACCCACATCCGCTTCTCGCTCGAGGGCCGCGAGTAATCGATCACAGTCAGCGTGCGCGGGTTGTTGACCTTGCCGCTGCGCACCGCACAGGACGCCGCGTTCAGCGCAAGGTCGAGAACGTTGTCTTCGATGCTGCCGCGCGACGTCGATTCAAAATCGGCGGCCGAGAAGGCTGCCGAATTATTCGTCGCGGAATGGCTGGCCGCGGCAGTGCTCGCCGTTGGTCGGGGTGCAGCGGTCGCCATCATCGCGCTCGGCAAAAGCGACAACACGGCAGCCATGAAAACCGTCCGGACTGGCGAGACACAAATATGCACGTCTACTCCCAACGTTTGAGTTATCGGCTAATTAGGGAAACGCATGACCCTTTCAGGCCACGCGAAGGGCCAATTATACGATGCCCAGCGGGGAGAAACGTATCAAATCGATGGTCGAGGTAGCGTCGCCGACGGGTCGCCGGGCGAACTGAATACTTCAGTTTGCAGAACTGACTACCTCGACCATCGATTTGATACGT
>JANOZI010001030.1:0-2596 GCA_031429375.1 Acidobacteriota bacterium
AGCCCGCGCGCCCATTTCGAGTTGGAGTGGATGCCGACCACGTTGGGGTGATCGGCCGGTGACCAGGCGTAGTACGCCGGCGGGGTCTGGAAATACTGACACTTGTACGCAAAGTCGATCGCCAGCCACGCGCCGGCATCGGCGGTTTTTGCGAGCATCACCTCCGCGAGCGCTTGCGGCACGACCTGGCTGGTCGGGTTATCGGGCGCACCGAACAGCACGAGGCGCGGGCGGTGCGCGTCGAACAGCCGTGAGAACTCGCGCGCGATCCCGGCCGGATCGGTCTCCGGCAGATACGACCACGTTTGCGGATCGAGCACGCGAAGGCGCACGATCTTGACGCCCGGCACAGCGAAGGCGAGCTGGCCTTCGTAATTGGCGTAGGTCGGGTCGAGCAGCATGACGGTGTCGCCCGGGTCGAGCACCGTGCGAAACAGATCGTGCGTCAGCTGCGTGCTGCCCATGCCGATCGCGATGTGCTCGGCGCCGAGCCGCGGCACGCCGAAGAGATGCTCCTCGAACCGCGCGATCTGCTCGCGGCATTCCATGTCGCCGAGCGTGGCGGTGTAGGCGCCGCTCTTGTGGAACAGCTCAGGGTCCGAGACGATCGATTGGTACGCCTGCCGGAACTCGTCGGGCGCGGCGTGGTTGACCCAGCCGCCGCCAAACGAGATTACCTGCGCCGGGTCGAGCCCCATGGCGACGATGTTCTGCCGCTCGGCCATTTTCATGATCTGGCGGATGGGGGAGGGTTTCTCGATTTGCTCGCGGACGACCGACGACAGCGATGGCCCGGAGACGGTCTTCATGCGTGGCGATGATATCAACATTCGTAAAGCACCCGGTCGTAGGGCACCCCTTTAGGGGTGCTGCGGTGGAAGACACTCGTAGGGCACCCCTTTAGGGGTGCTGCGGTCGAAGACACTCGTAGGGCACCCCTTTAGGGGTGCCTGGGAATCAGCGGTGCCAACCGGACTTCAAGTCCATCTGGTACGCCGTCATGATTTCATCAAGCGTATGTTTCTCGGAACCTGAGAACGGGTAGTCCTTCACGCCGCGCACGAGTCCGGAGCGCACGGGATTTTCAACAGTGTACCGCGCGATTCCCAGTGCATCGTCCTCCGACCTCAACACGCGATCCCAGTAGCCTTTCTGCCAAAGCTTCGATCCCGATCGCTTGCTCCACGCAAAGCCCGTTCTTTGTTTCCACATGGCGACGTACTTGGGCAGAAGCGAGTCCTCTCGTGTTGCTTCCGCAAGGATGTGTACGTGGTCGGGCATGAAGCAGTACGCAATACATGTGAATCCGAACTCTTGCGAACACGCAAAAAGTTCGCGCTCGCATTCGTCGCAGAAGTCGTGCGTCGTGAATACCTTGCGTCGATCGAGGGTGCACGAGGTGATGAAGTACGCCGCAAAGCCAGTGTAGTTAATGCCAGGAAGCCGCTTTGGACGAGCCATAACGAGTGGGATCAGCAATCGATGTTCCAATGGCTGAGGCGCCCCTAAAAGCTGAGGCACTGAGGCACCCCTAAAGGGGTGCCCTACGATCCGGAAGGGGTGCCCTACGATCCGGAAGGGGTGCCCTACGATCAGGAAGGGGTGCCCTACGATCAGGAAGGGGTGCCCTGCGATCAGGAAGGGGTGCCCTGCGATCAGGAAGGGGTGCCCTGCGATCGTTGCCAACGTTCCCGGCTGCCGTGACGTCAAACAGCGCAGGATAGAAGTGTGCAAATGATCGACGGCCTCAAGCAAGACATCGTTGGCGGCGTTAGAGGATTGCTGAAAAGCCCTGGGTTTGCGGCGGCGGCGCTCATTACCCTCGCCCTCGGCATCGGCGCCACCTCAGCCATCTTCAGCGTCGTCAAGGCCGTGCTGGTCACGCCGCTGCCGTACGCGGAGCCTGAGCGGCGCGTGCAGATCTTCACCCGCTGGATCAGTTTCGACAAGACCTGGCTGGCCACGGCGGAGGTCGTCGACTTCCGCAACATGTCAAAGACGATGTCGGCCATCGCCGCCTGGAGCACGGGCGAAGAGAACCTGACCGGCGACGGCGAGCCGGTTCGCGTGGGCGTCGGTTTCGTGACCGCCAACACGCTCGACGTCCTCGGCGCCCGGCCGATGCTCGGACGCATGTTCACGGCCGACGAAGATCGTCCGAACGGACCGCAGCTGGCGCTGCTGGGCTATCCACTGTGGCAGTCCCGCTATAACGGCGACCGGTCCGTGATCGGGCGCACGTTGATGATCAACGACGTGCCGGTGGAGGTCATCGGCGTGATGCCCGACGGATTCCGCCTCCCGACCGACTTCACGGACGACGCGGCGCAGCCGACACAGTTGTGGCGGCCGCAGCGGATCGACGAGCAGAACCTGGATCGCAATCACGGTCTGTTCGGCGCGGCCGTGCTCGCGCCGGGGCAGACGGCGGCGTCGGCGAGCGACGAGCTGCGCGCCATTGCGGTGCGGCTCACGGAGCAGGGCGCCTATCCCGCCGCGATGAAGTTCACGGCGTTTGCCGTGCCGCTCGATGAAGAGATCCGCGGCGGCGTGCGCCCCGCGATGTGGCTGCTGACCGGCGCGGTCGGTTTCCTGT
>JANOZI010001031.1:0-2558 GCA_031429375.1 Acidobacteriota bacterium
GCCCAAGGTGCCTGGGGTGCCTAAGGGTGGGTGCGAAGTGGTCATGCCAGCAGTGCGGCTACGAGCCGGCTCGATTGATCTCGCGAATCGACTAACGGGTTCAGTGCGAGCGCGTCGATTAGCTCTTCGCGATTGCCGGTCAGCGCTGCCTTCACGGTGGCTCGCTCGTACTTCTTGACGCGGTTGATCAGCTCGCGCGGGTGGTCGGGGATCGGCGCCACCGGCTGCGGATGCGGGCCGGCCGCATCGACCCGGCACGGCACTTCGACGATGTCCTCGTCCTGGAGGAAGGGCAGCGTGCCGCGGTTGGCGACGTCGAGCGGGATGATGGCGCCCTGGTTGTGGACGATCGCGCGCATGGTCATGAGGGCGATGCGATCGTAGCCGGACAGCTCCGCCCAATCGGGTTTGATGCGGGGCGTGGTGACGCCGGTCTCGAGCTGCATGTAGCTGCCGTCGCGGGCGGCGAGGTATTGCTGATAGCGCGCGAGGGCGTCCGCAGGCGGGTCTTCCACCTTCGCGCCACGCGCTTCGGCGGACAAGAAAGACCCGCCTCTACGAACATCCGCGAAGAACTCGTCCGTGAGCTTCGCGACGGCGGCTCCGCGGCTGGAGCCGGCGCGCTTCATGTGCTCGAGCGCGACTTCGGGGCGATAGTAGTAATAGAGATATTCGGTCGGCAAGAGTTTCAGCGTGCGCAGGCGCTCGGGCTCGAACAGCGGCGAGCGATACGCCGCCTTCAGCGCCGCGTCGTTGTTCCAGATGCGATGCAGCTGCCCTTCGCCTTCGAACAACACGTCGCGCAGCCAGCCGAGATGGTTGAGCCCGAAGTAATCGTAGCTGCACACCGACGCCGGCAGGCCGAGCGCGTGGGCGGCGTCTTCGAACATCTCCATCGGCGTGTCGCAGATGCCGATCAGCCGCGCATCGGTCTCCTGGTGCACGGCCTGCGTGATCAGGCTGACGGGGTTGGAGAAGTTGATCAACCACGCGCGCGGCGCCAGGCGCGCCACCAGGCGGCCGTATTCGACCATCGCCGGGATGGTGCGGACCGCCATGGCAAAGCCGACGGGGCCGACGGTTTCCTGGCCGACCGCGCCAAGCGCGATCGCCGCGGCTTCGTCTCTCGCGCGTTGAGCAGCGCCACCCACACGGATGCTGCTGATCACAAAGTCGGAACCGCTGATAGCCTGCTCCGGTGCCGACGAGCTCGTAACGTTCACACCGTCGGCCATCCTCGTCGCCAGATCAGCAATGATGCCGAGTCGCTCTCGATCGATATCGTAGAGAGCGATGTCGGTGATTCCCAGGTCCGATCGCGACAAGCCGCCGACCAAAAGGGGGACTCGCACGCCCGCTCCACCGATGATAGAGACCCTCACTGTTTGTGGCTCGCGGGCCGGTGCGTACGGTGCGTACAGTGCCTACGGTGCCAAAGGGTTGGTGCGGTCAAATTCCGCCCGCTCTCTGCGTCGACGCGGCGCCGACTTTATTACCGGCGGTCAGGCATTCGACTGGCGACTTGCCGCGCATCCACGCCACCAGAAAGCCGGCGTTGAACGAGTCGCCGGCGCCGGTGGTATCGACGACGTTCACGCGCGGTGCCGGGAAATGGATGTCTCGGTCTGGCGCGAGCCACGTCGCGCCACTCTCGCCCTGCTTGACGATGACGATGGCCTTGCGCTGGCGCCAGTGGGTCAGCGCGCTCTCGAGCGTGGCTTCGCCGGTGTAGAGACGCGCCTCGAGCTCGTTCACGAAGACGAAATCGAGCGCGTCGATCAGATCCGTCAGGCCGCGATCACCACTGAGCGGTTCGTTCCAGCCAAAATCCCACGACGTGGTGACGCCGCGTTTGCGGAGCCTCATGATGATTCGAGTCCACAAGCCGCAGTCGTGCGGGTAGAAGCAGAGGTGCACATGATCGGCTTTAGCCCCAGGTATCGCTTTGGCGAGACGGCCTTCCAGCTTGGTGTTGACGCCGTTGAAGGTGACGAACGCGCGATCCTCGGTGGTGGAAATCGCCGCGGTGATCGCGTGCTTCTCGCCAGGACGGATCAGGTTGGTGACGCGGACGCGCTCTGTGCGCAATCGCTTCGCGGCCCCAGGTCCGAGCGCGCTCAGCAGGTCGACCTTCATGCCGAGCCGTGCCGCCGCGACGGCGGTGATCACCGCGCCGCCGCCGACCGTGGCTTCAAAGGTGTCGGTCTTGACCTCTTCGCCCGGCCCGGGGATGCGATCGAGGCCGACGAAGATCAAGTCTTCAAAAGCTTCACCGGCGCAAAGCAGCGTCATACCTGTCACGTCACGTTAGCCACGAAGGCCACGAAGAAATTCATCTCTTCGTGTTCTTCGTGGCTTCTTTTTAACGCGCGGCCATCGCGGCCTGGCGGGCGCGGGTCAAGTGCGGCACGATGCCGAGCAGCCGCTCGATCAGGAACAGCTGGGCGCGATGATGCATCTCGTGCTCTTTCACGCCGAGCAGCATCTCGAAACGCGATTTGCCGGGACCCGGCAGCGGCGGCGCAAACGACACCTGCTCGCCGAGCTTGGCGTCGCTG
>JANOZI010001032.1:0-4374 GCA_031429375.1 Acidobacteriota bacterium
CTTCGACTGCCACGCCAGGATCCGCCAGCGGCAAATACACTTTGAAGGCGGAGCCTTTGCCGGGTTCGCTGTAGACCCAGACGTAGCCGCCGCTTTGTTTGACGATGCCGTACACGGTGGCCAGGCCGAGGCCGGTGCCCTTGCCCTGTTCCTTGGTGGTGAAGAACGGTTCGAACAGGCGCAGCTTGGTCTGCTCGCTCATGCCGGTGCCACTGTCGGTGACGGCGAGCATCACGTAGCGGCCGGGCTGAATCACGACCTCTTTCATGAACGACTGGTCGAGCACCACGTTGGCGGTCTCGACGGTGAGCCGCCCACCCGCGGGCATCGCGTCTCGCGCGTTGACGACCAGATTGACCAGGACCTGCTCGAGTTGGCCGTGATCGGCGCGCACCACACCCAGATCGGGTGCCAGCGCCGGGACCAGGTCGACGTGCTCGCCGATGATGCGGCTGAGCATCGGCCGGATGCCGGTGACGAGGGCGTTCAAGTCCACCGCGGTCGGCTGCAGAATCTGTTTTCGGCTGAAGGCCAGCAGCTGCCTGGTCAGCGCCGCCGCCCGCTTGCCGGCCTTGACGACTTCTTCCATGTCGGCGCGCCGCTCATCGTGGGGTTCGAGGGTCTCGATGACGAACTCGGAGTAGCCGAGCACGGCGGTGAGGATGTTGTTGAAATCGTGCGCCACGCCGCCGGCGAGCTGGCCGACCGCCTCCATCTTTTGCGCCTGGCGCAATTGCGCCTCGAGCGATTTACGCGCGTTGATGTTGGTGGCCATGCCCAGCAGGCGCACCGGCCGCTGCTGAGCGTCGCGAATCATGCGGGCCCGGATGGCCACCCACCGGATGCTGCCGTCCTGCGTCTGGGCGCGAAACTCGACCTCGTTGGCGCCATCGCCCGCTGCCGTGGTGATCGACTGCTCGATCACCGCTCGATCGGCGGGATGAATCAATGCAAAGAAGGCGGCGGCGTCGGCGGGCACGCGCTCGGCCTCAATGCCGAATACCTCCGCCATCGTTTCGGACCACGTGACGCGGCTCGTGGCGAGGTCAAGCTCCCAGACGCCCATCTGCGCGGCGCCCAAGGCGAAGGTGGTGCGTTCCTCGTTTCGCGACAGCGCGGCAGCCCGCTCGACCAGGTCGGCCGTGCGCAGGCTCACCTCGTGTTCGAGCACTTCGCTGTAGCGCCCGTAATGATCGCCGTGGGCCTTCAGGCGCAGCAGGTTTTTCGCTCGCGCGCACAGCTCGAAACGATCGATCGGTTTCGACAGGAAATCTTCGGCGCCGGCGTTCAATCCAAGCAGCCGCGCCTGGCGGTCGTCCAGCGCCGTGATCAGGATGATTGGAATGTGGCGCGTCGCCTGGTTGCCTTTGATCGCCGCGGTCGTCTGATACCCGTCCATGCCCGTCATCATCACATCGAGCAGAATCAGGTCCGGCGGGTCCGACGCCAGCATCGTGATCGCGTGTTCGCCGCTGGTGGCGGAGGACAGCCGGTAACCCTCCGCGGCCAGAAGCACTTCGAGCAACTCGCGATTGTGGCGCTCGTCGTCGACGATCAGTACGTGGCCGCCGCCTTCCGGCAGATCGAAGCGCGGCGTCATGGCGGACTGCCGGTCACGTGCGCCGCCAGTTTGTCGGTCACGACCATCAGGAAATGGCGGTAGTGAATGGGCTTGGCGATGTAGCCGTCACAGCCGGCCGCGCGAATGCGCTCTTCGTCACCTTTCATCGCGAGCGCCGTGAGCGCGACGACTGGAATAGCGCTGGTCGCCGGGTCGCCCTTCAGCAGCGCGGTGGCCTGTAAGCCATCCATCCCCGGCAACTGGATATCCATGAGGATCAAGTCGGGTTGTTCGAGGCGCGCGATGGTCAGACCGGACTCGGCGGTGACGGCCGCCAGCACGGTGTGTCCGCATGACTCGAGCAGGAACGTCGCCAGCGTCAGGTTCGCGGGGTTGTCTTCGACGACGAGGACCGTGGCCATCAGGCGGCCACCGCGCGGCCAAGCATGGCGCGCCGCACTTCGGAGAC
The DNA here is from genome assembly GCA_031429375.1 of Acidobacteriota bacterium. Taxonomy (GTDB): domain Bacteria; phylum Acidobacteriota; class Vicinamibacteria; order Vicinamibacterales; family UBA2999; genus 12-FULL-67-14b. The sequence continues at coordinate 2,031 of JANOZI010001032.1, forward strand.
AAAGCTGTCTGGAGTGAAACTGGCCTTCTCCATGATGGCCGTCACCCGGCCGCCGAGCCGGGCGCGATCGGCGGCCGTGATCTCTTTGGCGGTCACGACGATGATCGGAATGCGCGCGGTCCTATCGTCTTCACCCAGGGCGGTCACCACGTCAAACCCGGTGACGTCCGGCATCATCAGATCCAGCACGATCACGTCGGGCAGTTCGCGTCGCGCCATCTCGATCGCCTGACCGCCGCCGAACGCGCGGTAGACGGTGTTGGCAAACCCCAGACTGCGGACGGCGATCAGCTCGACGGCTTTGGGATCGTCGTCGACAATCAGGACACTGAGCGTCTGCCCCGCCGGCTTCGGCAACAACCCGAGGTCCATGAACGAGTCGTACAACTCCTGGCGGGAAATCGGCTTTTGCATCACGGCGGCGGCGCCCAGCGAAAACCCCTTCTGCGGGTCCGCCACGATCGAGATGATGACCACCGGAATGCGGCGCAGCTCCGGGATCTGCTTGAGCCGGGTCAGGAACTCCCACCCGTCCATGTTCGGCAGCATGATGTCGAGCGTGATGAGCGCGAGGGGCTGCTGCAAGGCCAGCACCATGGCGGCTCCCGCAGACGCGGCGTGCAGCACCACGAAGCCCTCCGCTTCCAGTTGCACCCGGATCAGGTCGGCAGACTTGAAGTCGTCTTCCACGACCAGGGCGGTGCGTGGTCCGGCGATCGATCCCGGTCGCAAGTGCGAGGTGCCGAACTCGAACGCGGCCGCCGGCGCCTCCAACTGTCGTAACGGCAGCCAGACGGTGAAACGCGACCCCTGGCCGACGGTACTTTCCACGGCCACGGTGCCGCCGTGCAGTTCGGCGAGCAGCTTGACCATGGCGAGTCCGAGCCCGGTGCCCTCGAACTTGCGCGCCAGGCTGCTGTCGATCTGACTGAACGGCCTGAACAGTTGATCGAGACCGTCGCGCGAGATCCCAATGCCGGTATCGGTGACGCTGAACTCCAGGAACTCGGCAAAGTCGCCGTCCGCGAGCGGGAAGGTCCGGCTGTTCGACTCGTTCGACACCGCCCCGGCCTCCGCGCGCGTGGCGCGGCGCGCCTGCAGCGTGACCTCGCCGCCCTCCTCGCTGAACTTCACGGCATTCGACAGCAGGTTGTAGACGATCTGTTTGACCTTGCGCGGGTCGGCCTGAATCGCGCCCAGTTCGTCGGCGCCGGTCATCTGGAGACGGACGCGCCGGCTCGCCGCTTTCTCGCGGATGATCGACAGGCTGTTGACGAAGAACGACGACACCTGCACCGGCTCGAGATCGAGCGTCATCTTGCCGGCTTCGATCTTCGACAGGTCCAGGATGTCGTTGATCAGCGACAGCAGGTGCTTGCCGCTGCCGTAAATGTCGCTGATGAAGCTGCGCTGCTTCTCGGTCAGGTCGCCGATCAACCCGTCCTTGAGCACTTCCGAGAAGCCGATGATGGCGTTGAGCGGCGTGCGCAGCTCGTGCGACATGTTGGCGAGGAACTCCGATTTCATCCGGCTGGCGCCTTCGAGCTCGACGTTCTTGAGCTGCAGGGTCTGCTCGTACCGCTTCAGTTCGGTGACATCGCGCGCCGCCGCAAACACGCCTTGCAGGACGCGGTCGCGATCGTGGAACGTCGTGGCGTTGTACGACACCGTGGTGAGCGCCCCGCTGCGGGCCCGCGCGGTCAGCTCGTAATTGGTCACCTTGCCTTCGGTGAGGACGCGGTTGATGCCGGCCTCGGCCAACCCTCCGTCGGTAAAGTAATTCTTGAACGGCGCGCCGATCAGCTCATCGCGCGTGCAGCCGGTCAGCGTTTCGGTCTGCCGGTTGACGTCGGTGATGATGCCGCGCGGGTCGGTCGTCATGATCGCGTCGATGTTCGATTCAATCAACGACCGGGTGTAAAAGTGTTGATCGCGAAGCCGCTGGTCGAGCTTGGCCCGCTCCTCTTCCATTTGCTTGCGCACCGTGTTGTCGGTGCCGATCAGCAGGTAGCCGATCACCGCTTCGCTGCTATCGCGCAGCGCCGTGACCGACACCACCGCGGGAAAGCGGCTGCCGTCCTTGCGGACGTAGGTGAGCTCGTAGATGTCTTCGATGCCGCGCGACGCCTTGAAGACCAGCGCCTCGAACCCCGGGGTGATCGGCGTGCCCAGCTGCAGCGTCAACGCCTTGGCGCGGGCGACTACTTCATCGGGGTCGGAGATATCGGCCGGGGTGATCTGGTTGACGACCTCGGCCGCGGTGTACCCCAGCATGCGTTCGGCGCCGACGTTGAAGATCTGAATGACGCCTTTGGCGTCGGTCGCGATGCTCGAGAAGTTCGCG
>JANOZI010001033.1:0-2733 GCA_031429375.1 Acidobacteriota bacterium
GCCCGAGCTGACGCCATAAAAGCCAAGCTTACGGGTGTCGATGTCGGGCGCCGCTCACGGTGTCCGACTGATTGCCGTCGACGGTCGATTCAAAGCCGCGGTGTTGTCATCCGGCGGGCTGCTTGAAAATCAGCCGGCGGAGACCGACTCGTGGAACTTCGTTTCCCGGTTTCACGTTCCCGTGCTGATGGTCAACGGTCGCTACGACTTCCGCTTCCCCCTGGACACGAATCAGAAGCCGCTCTTCGAGGCGCTCGGAACAAAGGACAAGAAGCACATCCTCTACGATGGGGGGCACCGCAATCTGGTGACCCGCCCGGACCTGCTTGGCGAGGTTTTGGACTGGTTCGACCGGTATCTGGGACCGGTCGAGTCCGTTCGCGGGACTTCACCCGGCCTTTGAGCCCGGTAACTTCGGGCGCTCGCCGCCGAAGGAGCTTGGTCAGCAAACTGGCGTTGCAACACCGACGGTTCGCCGTACCTCGCGCGTTCCTGAAGGCGGCGAACTAGCGGCCGGATCGGCGCATGCTGGATTGCGCGTGAAAAGCACCGATCGGAATTCCCGCAGTGTCCGCGCGAACATGCGAGACCGGTCATTCTGTTCGATGAACATTCGCCAGCGCTTTTTCATCGCGATGAAATTCGCGAATTCTTTGGGAAATGGCGCGCCCGGCAGGGATCGAACCTGCGACCCCCGGCTTAGAAGGCCGGTGCTCTATCCAACTGAGCTACGGGCGCACGAGCTCATCATAGCAAGCACGGCGGCCATCACCGGGATGACGCACGCAGGAGCGTCTCGAGGTCCGCGCACACGCGACCCAATTCGCGCTCGATGTCGCCACGGCGCTCGTCGAGGTCGGTCAGGTCGCCACTGCGTGCCGCCAGCTCCAGGCGGCGAGCCGCGTCAAAAGCTTCGCCCTTCGCGAACAGTCCGACCGCGCCCTTGATCGCGTGCGCGGCGGCCGCCAGCGCCGGAGCGTCCGTGGCGGCCCGCAGCGTGGCGAGTTGTTTGGGCGCCTCCGACAGAAACACCGTGATGACCTCGGAGAGGAGCTTTTTGTTCTGAGCGAGGTTCTCGAGTAGCGCCTCGCCGTCAACGGTCGACGCGCGGGCCTGGCCGGCATGTGAGCTCGCCGCGGGCGCCGCGGCGTCGCCGGGTTTGGCGGTAAAGAAGCCGTCGATCGTCGACAACAGCTCGTCGAGCCTGAGCGGCTTCGGCACGTAGGCATCCATGCCGCCCGCCAGGCAGCGTTCCCGATCGCCGGGCATCGCATGCGCCGTCATCGCGATGATCGGCGTGTGGACGCCGGTGGCGATCTCGCGCCGCCTGATGGCGGCCGTGGCTTCGAAGCCATCCATGTCCGGCATCTGCACGTCCATCAGGATCACATCGAACGGCCCTTCAGCCGCCTTCGCGACGGCCTCACGCCCGCTGCCCACGGTCGTCACGCGATGACCGTGCTGCTCGAGCAGCAACACGACGAGTTTCTGGTTGGTGGGGTTGTCTTCCGCCGCCAGCACGCTCAGACGACGGCCGATCGCGCGGCGCGGCCGCCGGCGCCGCTCGCGCGCGGCGTCGTGGGCAGGCTCGCCGAACGCCGTCAGAATCGCATCCAGAAGGTCGGACTGTTTCACCGGCTTCGTCAGCTCCGACACGATCGCGCTGTTCACACGGGTGTCGCGCAGCCTCGTCCGCCCATGCGCAGGGCCGCCGGACGTCAGCATGATGACCTTCGACTCCGCCAGCCGGGCGTCGTCGGCGATCTGCCGCGCGAGCGTGAACCCGTCCACGCCCGGCATCATCACATCACTGAGCACGAGGTGAAACGGCCGCTCCTGGCTCGCGGCCTCGTGCATCGCCGCGAGCGCCGTCGCCGCGCTCGCCACGCTGGTCGGCTGCATGCGCCAGTTCACCAGCAGTTCCTGCAGGATGGTGCGGTTGGTGGCGTTGTCGTCGACCACGAGCACGCGCAGATCGTGCAAGTTGGCAGCCGACGGCCGGGGCGGAGCGTCCCACAACGGCTGCACGCCGAACCGGACGGTGAAGTGGAACTGACTGCCGCGTCCGATGTCGCTCGTGACGGTGATCCGGCCGCCCATCATCTCGACCAGCTGCGACGAGATGGTCAGCCCCAGCCCCGTGCCCCCGAAGCGGCGCGTGGTGGATGGGTCGGCTTGCACGAACGCGCCGAAGATATGCTCCTGTTGTTCCGGCGCGATGCCGATGCCCGAATCGGAGACGCTGAACTTCAGGACGGCTTCGCGCTCGGTCACCGTCTCGGCTGCGACTTCCACGATGACGTCGCCGGCGGCCGTGAACTTGATCGCGTTGCCGACGAGGTTGAGGATGACCTGCCGCAGCCGGCCCGCATCGCCGACGAGCGCGTCGGGCACGTCCGGCAGGATGTGACAGGCCAGCTCGAGCCTTTTCTCATCTGCGCGCGGCGCGAAGATCCGGATGGCGTCTTCCACCGTCTCGCGGAGGCTGAACGGTGTCGGATCCAGGGCCAGCCGCCCCGCCTCGATCTTCGAGACGTCGAGGATGTCGTTGAGGATCACGAGCAGCGCCTCGGCCGCCTCGTTGGCGGTGCGGACGTATTCGCGCTGCTGCGGCGTGAGCCGGGTCCGCAACGCGAGGTCCGTCATGCCGATCACCGCATTCATCGGCGTCCGGACCTCGTGGCTCATGTTGGCCAGGAACTCGCCCTTGGCCGCCGCGGCCGTCTCGGCCTT
>JANOZI010001034.1:0-3077 GCA_031429375.1 Acidobacteriota bacterium
CGGGGTCGGTAAGACCTTCTTTGGCGTGATCCTGGCGGCCATCAGCAACGCCAAGTTCGCGCGCATCCAGGGCCGCGCCGACCTGCAGCCGACCGAAGTGGTCGGCTTCCAGATGATCAACCCGGCAACGGGCGCGCTCACCACCGAGATGGGGCCGCTGGCGGAAGCGGAAGTGATCCTGCTCGATGAAATCAATCGCATCCCGCTCAAGTCGCAGAGCGCCTTCCTCGAGGGCCTGCAGGATCGCACCGTGACGGTCGGCAAGACCACTTACGAGCTGCCCGCGTTCAACTTCGCGATCGCGACGATGAACCCGGTCGAGCTGGGCCAGGGCACGTTTCCGCTGTCGGAAGCGGCGACCGATCGCTTCGCCATCATGGTGAACATCGGCTACCTGCCGCCCGAAGAAGAGCGCAAGCTGGTGCACTTCGACTTCAAGCAGGTGCGGCTCAACCCGCTGATGCGCAAGGAGCGGATCATCGAGCTGCGGGCGGCGATCACCGAGCACGTCTACCTGCACGAGCGCCTGGGAGACTACATTCAGCGGCTGGTCTCGAACACCCGCCCCTACAACCCGGACACCGACTGGCTGCGTCACTCGTCGTCCGAGCTGGTCGAAACCGGCGTGGATCTCGGCGCGTCACCGCGCGCCATCATCGTGTGGGGCCGGCTGGCCAAGGTGTGGGCGCTGCTCGTCCGGCGGCGCGACGAGGTCTATCCGGAAGACATCCAGGACCTCGCCACCTACGTCCTTGCCCACCGCCTCTGGCTCGGACCGCACGCCGCCAGCCACGGCCTGACCACCGACGCGGTGATCAAGGACGTCATCGAACGCACCCCGATCCCATGAGGACGCGGCCGTCACCGGGCTTCACCCCGGAAGAGCGCGGCGCCGAGCCGCTCATCGACCTGTCCGACATCACGGAAGTGCAACTGCTCATCCTCAAGCGGATGCGCGAGTTCACCATCGGCGAACACTCGAGCCTGTTCCATGGCACCGGCTTCGACTTCGTCGGGCTGCGCGACTGGCAGTCCGGCGATCGCTTCGAGGCGATCGACTGGGCGCAGTCATCGCTGACCAACTTCAGCCCGCTGATCGTCCGCGAGTTCGAGCAGCCGACGACGTCCGGCGTGGTGATGGTGGCGGATCGCTCCGCATCGACCCGCTGCGGCGTCGGCGCGGGCGGCGAGAAGGCGGGCCTGCAGATTGCCACGTTGATCGCGCGCGCGATTGCGACCATCGGGATGTCCGCGGTGTTTTTTCAGGACTCGATCGGCCTGATCACGTTCGACGAAGGCTTCCGCGACCTGAGAGCCGTGCGCCCGCGCATCGGCAAGGGCCAGGTGATTCATTGCCTCGAGGCCTACCAGCACGGGCACGGGCTGCAGGAGCTGCGGCATACCGGCAACCTCAGCGCGACGCTCAGCGGATTTTCGCGCAAGACCTCGATGATGCCGGTGATCTCGGATTTCCTGTTCGACGAGGCCGGCGAGTTCATCCGCGAGCTGTCGCAGGTCGACAACGTGCACGACGTGTTCATCATGATGGTGGATGCGTCGTTTGCCTTCGAGCTGCCCAAGGTCTCGGCCGGCTGGATCGAGGTCTACGACGTCGAAACCGGCAAGACCCGCATGATGTCGCGCGGCGAGCTCAGCCGCCAGAGCGAGCGCGTCCGCGCCTGGCAGGACGACATCACCCGGCAAGCCAAGCAGGCCGACCTCGACGTGATCCGCCTCGGAATCGATCAGGTGAAATTCGACGTCGCGCTCGTTGAATGGGTCGCGGAGCGTCGCCTTCGGCGACGGAAGTAAGTTGAAAGTTGAAAGTTGAAAGTTGAAAGTTCGAAGTTTTCAGTTTTAAGTTTTAGTTTAGGTTCTCAGTTCAAAGTGACGAGCATGAAAACACCGACTCTTTTCGTGATGGTTCTCGCCGGATTGATGTTCGTGCCGGCAGCGAGTGCGCGTGCGCAGACTGGGACCGACATGGTGGAGGTCGAGCCGATCACCTGCTGGTGGCGCACCACGACGAGCGCGATCAGGACCGGCGAGCCGTTCGGCCTCACGCTGACCTGTGCGGTGCTCGAGACCGAGTCGACCAGGATCGTGCCGGACTTCTCGAAGCTGGAGCCGAACGTGGTGCAGTTGCCGCCGTTCGAGGTGCTGGGCGGCACCCATGCCGGCGACCTCGTGACGACCGGCAAGCGGTTCTTTCAGTACGACTACCGGCTCCGCCTGCTCGCCGAAGACAACTTCGGCGCCGATGTCGCGGTGCCGCCGCTCGAAGTGACCTACCGCGTCGAGAGCAAGGTCTCGGGCGGCGAGTCGGTGCAGGGCCGCGACCAGAGCTACGCGCTGCCGCGCACGGCGATCCGGCTGTTCTCGCTCGTGCCCGACGACACCATGGACATTCGTGAAGCGCCGGCGGCGCCGTTTACGGACATCGAGTCGCGGCTGTCGCGCGCCAACCTGTTTCGCACCATCGCCAGCGTGTTGTTCGCGCTCGCGGGCTTGCTGGTGCTGCTGATGTTGTTCGGCATGCTGCGCCGCAAGACGCCGATCAGCGAAGCGGCGCGGGTCCGCGTCGGCCCGCGCATGATCCTCGGCGCCGTCTCGAGCGAGCTGTCCGATGTGCAGCGGGCCAGCCGCGGCGGATGGACGGCTGAACTGGCCGGGCGCGCGTTGTCGGCCTTGCGCATCGCCGGCAGCTATGCGACCGGCCGTGCCGTCGGGCAGCGGCCGGTCAAGGGCCTCGACGTGGCGAGCGACGGCGAGCTGCTCGTCAGCCGCGGGATCGGCCGCTCGAAAGCGCTGGTGTCGGGGTCGGTGACACCCGAGTCCGCCCCGGAGGGCGTGGCCCCGGGCCTGGCCGAGGCGTTACGAGCGCTGACCATCGCGCGCTACGGCCGGGTCGAACAAATCGGCTCCACCTGCGACGAAGCGGTGGCCACGGCGATTCGCATCACCAAGCAGCAACGCTCGGCGCACTCGCTGATTTCCGAATGGTCAAACGCGTTCGTGCAATCGTTCGTCGATTTACGCAAAAAGGCGTGGTCCTAACCAAGGTGCGTACCGTGCGT
>JANOZI010001035.1:0-3969 GCA_031429375.1 Acidobacteriota bacterium
CAGCATCAGCGCCTCGAGCAGCACGATCGCGCCGGCAAGGCCCAGCGCCGCGTGCAGCAGCGCGCGTGGCGGACCGAAGACGAATACGAACAGCGGCAGCAGCACGGCGAGGGCTGGAATGATCAGGGCGATGACCGCGGCAATCTTGACGCCCGCCAGGAACGCGCGCTCGCGGCCGCGCCATGCCAGTTGAACGCCCCAGTTGGCACGCAGCTCGGCCGGCACGCGAATCACGTGGCGAAAGCCGACCAGCAGCGCGCCATAGAGCAGCGGCTGCATCGCGAGCAGCCGCGTCGAAGGGCCTGCGCCCTGCGTCGCATTCGCGCCGGAAAGCGCGAGCACCGCCATGGCAAAGCCCGCCGCGGCCGCGCACGCCAGCGTCAGCCGGTGGGTGTTGCTTCGCCACATCCCCGCCAGCGTGAAGTAGAAGCCTGCCCGCGCCGCCCCATTGCGAACGAGCAGAGCGTTGGCGAGCCGCTCGCCCAGCCGCCAGCGCCGTCGGAATGACGGCGGCGGAGCAGGCGCAAGCGACGGCAGGCGCCGCGCGTTCCACAAATATGCTGCGGCAGAGACCAGGAACGTCAATCCGATGGCGAGTCCCGCTCGCCGGGCCATCGCCGGAAATTGTCCGCGCTGCCGGTCGTAAAGCGCGCTGGTGCTCTGGTCGTTGTTGGCCTGCCGGGGAGTCATCGCGCCGCGTGGCAAGTTGGCGACAACATCGCCGGCCGCCATTTCGTACGCGCCGAGGAACCACGCCGGCGGCGTCATCGCGCGCCACCCCTCGAAGCCGCGCTGCGCGATGCGGTCGGCGGCGGGAACTACCAGCAGAAGGAAACTTCCCAGCACCACGATCAGCCCGCCCTGCATCCAGGGCGAGACCCGGGTGAACCAGCGCGGTCCGAGCACGGCGGCCATCGCTTCACGCAGCGCGATCACCACGAGATAGCCGAACGCCGCTGCGGCCACCGTCACAATCAGGTGAGTGGCCATCAACCCGAGCATCGCGACGAGGCGCATCTGCCGGTAGCGGAACGACAGCATCCACGGGAACACGAAGCTCGGGAACGCGTTGATGCCGATCGCCACGGCCGCGCCGAGAAGCGCGACGGCCGACACCTTCGCGCGCCGGATGGTGCCGGCGCGGACCGGCAGCGGCTCCAGGATCGCCGCGTCGCGCGGATCGACCGCGAGCGCGTCCCACTGCGCGGCGGCCACCAGCGCCGTCACGATCATCGCGAGCGCCAGGAAGAAGTACTTGTCGTCGAGCGCCGCGACCGCCGCCTGTCCGGGTGTCAGAATCGCGGTGACGTAATTCGCCGACCGGAAGACGCTGACGAACAACGTGAGCGACAACAGCATGGAGCCGACCACCGCCAGCATTTGCGATCGGTCGGACTCCGGCGAGATCAGGTCGTTCTCGAGGAACTGGCGGAGGAAGTGCCTGGTCAGCAGGCCGTGCGGCGTGCGCGCGCGGCCGGTCTCCATTACGCGCCCAGCGCCGAGACGTCCGCCAGGTCACGCGCCAGCTGTTCGGGGTCCTGGCGGATCACCAGCTGCGAGAACACGCCTTCCAGCGAGCTGCGCGACAGCAGCGTGCGCAGCGACGCAATCGAGTCGTCTGCCACGACGGCGCCCTGGTGGAGCACGATGACCTTGTCGCAGACGCGCTCGACCACTTCGAGAATGTGCGAGCTGTAGAGAATCGATTTGCCGCGGGCCGCGAGCGTGCGCACCAGGTGCCGCAGCATCAGCGTGGTCGCCACGTCGAGCCCGGTCTCGGGCTCGTCGAACAGCACGACCGACGGATCGTGCAGCAGCGCGGCCGAGATGACAATCTTCTGCCGCATGCCCTTCGAATAGGACGCGATGGCCTGGTCCGCTGCGGCCGTCAAGCCGAACAGCTCGAGGAAGCCTTCGATCTTCGTCTTCAGAAGTGCTTCCGGGATCTCGCGCAGCCGGCCGATCAGGTAGAGATATTCGCTGCCCGATAGAAACGGATAGAGGTACGGTTCTTCCGGGATGTAGCCAAGCTCACGACGGAAGGCGACGAGGTCGATGCGGATGTCGAACCCGCCGTACTCGACGTGCCCGGACGACGGCTCGAGCAGGCCGGCGAGCATTCTCGCAGTCGTGGTCTTGCCGGAGCCATTGGGACCGAGATAGCCGACGACCTCGCCGGGATGGATCGTGAAATCGACGCCTTTGACCACGCCCACACCGGAGAAATGTTTCGACAGCCGTTGCGCGCGCAGGGTGAGCTTGGCGCGGCGTCAATCGCCCGGGCGCCCGGCGCGCCGCGCCGGCCAGAAGCAGACCATCACGGGGCCGAGCGACAGCACCAGGATCATCGACGCGACCGTGAAGAACAAGCCGGTCGAGGACGGGCGAAAGTCCAGGCAGATCAGCATCAGGAACAGGTAGTAACAGGTCGGCATCAGCGTCAGCGCGACGAAGCCGGCGGAGCCGCGCGTGATTTCATCGGCGAGCCCGCCGGCGACGGCCTTGATCACGGCGAGGCGATTTGCCGCCCGGGTGTGCGGCGCCGTGCCGCCATCAAACTGCAGATCCGCGAGCGCCGGCTCGACGATGAGCTGAACGGTGCGTTCGGAGAGGAAGCGATCGGCAAACGCGAGGATGCGCGATTCAAACGTCATTGCGCCTCCGCGCGCCTGAGCGCCAGCGCCTCACCGAGCATCGAGAACGCCGCGTGCACCTTCTTCCCATAGGGCGTGGCGCGATACAGGCGGCGCGGCAGCCCGCCGGCGCCTGGCGGACGATCTTCCTGCCGCGAGTCGACGAAGCCCTTCTCTTCCATGCGGGCGAGGATTACGTAGACGGAGCCGCGCTTGAGCGCGGTTCCGGACGCGTCGACCAGCTCGAGTCCGTAGCGTTCACGACCACGCAACAACTCCATCACCAGCGACTCGGTTCGCGACATCGACGGCATTCGGCGGTCCGGCACGGCAGCTATCTTACATTTTGTAAGTGTGAAGTCAATAACGAGTTGAGCGTAAGAAGAATTAGTCGCGCAACCGCACGCCGGAAGTCTTCCCCGGGGCAGAACGCGCCGTCCTGTACCACGCTATCTCGGGGGAATTCTCGCGTGTCGTGGGGCGGCGGCATGAAAGAGGTTGGCTCTGCGCTTGCAATAGCGCAGGTCAGTTCCCACGAATCCACGATCCGTTTGAATTGAGCCGACCTATGCATACGCACACCTTGTTAATCGCCGACGCCAGCAAGACGACCCAGCGCGTGATTCAGTTGACGCTGGCCAATGAGAGCATTCGCGTGGTCGTCGCCTCAGATGGACATGAGGCCCTCGCGCGAATCGAGGCGGATCGGCCCGACATGATCCTTGCGTCTACCAGCCTGCCGGGCGTGGATGGATTTGCGATCGCGAGTCATGTCTCGCAGACTCGTCGCTTACGGGTTCCCGTGTTCCTGCTGAGGGGCGGGTTCGAGCCGGATGACGAAGCGAAGGTCAAGGAATCAGGCGCCAGCGGCGTCCTGGGGAAGCCGCTCGATCCAGGACTCATCAGTCACTGTGTCAAACAGGCCTTGAGCGTGCAGGCCCCTGTCGACGAACGCGCATCGGAACCGAAGCAGAAGAAGGTCCGCACGTCTTCGGTGCGGCCGCGGCCGGAACGGCGGCGAAGCGCGTTGCCAGTCGCTAAAAAACGGGTGGCAAAGGGAACCGTCAAGTCCGCTTCGCGCCCGAGGCCGTCCGCACGCCGGACGCCCCGGCTGAAGGCGCCCGTCGGGTTCGAGGCCGCATACGCCCCGATGTTTGCGGCGCTGAACAATCACCCCGGTGCGGCCGCTGCGATGACTCCTGAACTGCTGGCGAAGACCGTGAGCGATGCCGTCGGCCAGGCCGTTGGCCAGGCCCTCGCCCACGCCATCACCCAGGTCATGGCCGCGTACCAACAGGCCAATGGCCAAGTGCCGCAACCCTCTGTCCAGGCGAAC
>JANOZI010001036.1:0-2204 GCA_031429375.1 Acidobacteriota bacterium
TGAGTCGCTTCCAGCCCCGCATCACATCTAGAACATCCTCGACTGGCAACCGTCGACGACGACGGTGGTGCCGCTGATCCAACTGGCCTTGGGCGACGAGAGGAACGCGATCGCGGCGCCAACTTCTTCGGGCCGGCCGAACCGGCCGAACGGCAGCTCGCGGGCGACGAATTCGGCGATGCCTTTGGGATCGGCCTGCTGGCGCTTCCACCACGATCCACCCTCGAACAAGGTCGAGCCTGGCGCGACCGAGACGACGCGAATCTGATCCTTCGCCAGTTGCAGCGCGAGCGACTTGGTCAGGCTGATCTCCGCGGCCTTGACGGCGTTGTAAGTCATGCGGCCGCCTGATTCGCGGCCGAAGATCGACGACACGATCACGATGGCGCCGCCGTGCGCGCGCAGGTGCGGCACGGCCAGCCGGGTGGCGCGGACCGCGGGGAACAGCGTCTGATCGATCGCGTCCTGCCATTCGGCATCGGTCGTGGATTCGATATCGGCCCCCTTCGCGGAGCCGACGTTGTTCACGAGCACGTCGAGCCGTCCAAACGAACTGACGGCGGCGTCGATGACCTGGCGCACTCCGTCTTCGGTGGAGACGTCGGCCACGACGCCTTCAACCCTGGCGCCAGCGCCCGATCCGGAGCGCAGCTGTTCGACTGCGCGCTGCAGCTGTTCGGCGCCCCGCGCGCAAATCACGACGTGCGCGCCCTCGGCCGCGATCGCCTGCGCCGCCGCAAACCCCAGGCCGCGACTGCCACCGGTGATGACGGCTACTTTGTTGGTGAGTCCTAAATCCATAGCTTGATTCGCTGCACCCCTAGGCACCCTTGGCACCTTGGCACCCTTGCCCTTGGCACCCCCTGGCACCGTAGGCACCCTTGGCACCTTAACGCGCCGTCAAGTCGTTGAGGCGCCAGTCGAAGTCGTGAAAGACCATCCGAACCTCAGGCGCCTTGCCGGCGGTGGACTTGACGAACACGTCCTCCCGCCACGAAAAGATCGGGTTGACCGACAGCGTGTTGTTCGCCGCGTCGACCCGCACCAGTTGTCGATGATCGACCAGTTCGCCGGCCATCGTCCTCAGCTGCGCGTTGAGGCGATCTGATGTGTACGCCTCGCTCTTGAGGCGCGGCCCGCCCTGGGCGCCGCGGCTGAGCGCCAGCAGCGCCCGCGCGTCGCCGAACCCGCCGATCACGTCGCGTTCGAGGCTGTCGAGCGTGGGGCGGCGGGTCCTGCGCGCCGAGCGCGGCCACCGCGATGGCCAGCGCAACACCGATCGGGAACACTCGCATGCCGCGTTACAGGTTGAGGAGAAAGTTTGACAGCGCGTGATTGAAAGCGTCGGGTTGCTCCAGGTTCGAGAGGTGGCCCGCGCCAGGTATCTTCACCAGCTTCGATCCCTCGATGGCCTGGGCCATCCGCTCCGAATCCGCAACCGGCGTGAGCTCGTCCTCCTCGCCAACGATGACGAGCGTCGGCACGCCGATCGTCGCCAGCAGCGGCGTCGAATCCGGACGGTGCATCATGCGATGAATGGCACCGCGAATCGCCACCGGCGATTGCTGCTTGATGAGGCGGCGGACCGTCGCTTCCGCGGTCTGGTTGGTCTCGCGTGTGGTGGTGCCGAGCAGCTTGGGCATCATGTCCTTCGCGACGCCCTGCGGGCCTTCGCGGTCGACGAGCGCCAGCATGTTGCGGCGGTTGGCGCGGGCCTCGGGAGAATCCGCGGTCGCACGCGTATCGGCCAGGACCAGGGCCTCGATCAGCGCCGGCTTGGATTGCAACAGCGCAAACGCCGCGTAGCCTCCCATCGAGCAGCCGCCAATCACCGCACGTTCCACCGACAGCTCGGCCAGCAGATCCACGACGTCATCCGCGTAATCGCCAATCGACTGCGCGCTGACGGGATCGAGCTCCGTCGACCCGCCAAAGCCCCGAAGGTCCGGCGTAATCAGCCGCCAGCCGTTTGGAATGGCGCGAATCTGCGGCTCCCACATGTTGGCGCCGAGGGGAAACGCGTGCAGCAGAACGTAGGTGCGAAGGGCGGTGTCGCCGGGCGCGGAGTCGAGATATGCGATCGTCCGGGAGCCGATATGACAGTACTGGCGCGTCATCTACTCGCGGCATTGTATACCGCCACATCAAAGGTGCGTACGGTGCGTACAGTTCCTAGAGTGCGTACAGTGCTCTGGTGCCTAGAG
>JANOZI010001037.1:0-5820 GCA_031429375.1 Acidobacteriota bacterium
GGCGCAAGCGTTCGACTTCCCGCCTGAAGCATTCACCTTCGATCGCAACCTGCTGATGAGCGTGGGCGCCGCGTCGGTGCTGGCGATGTACAGCTACGGCGGCTACAACCAGGTCTGCAACATCGGCGACGAGATCAAGGATCCGACGCGCACCATCCCGCGCTCGATCTTCCTGTCGACCTTCCTGGTGGCGGTGCTCTACATCCTGATGACGGTGGTAATCCTCGGGATGATCCCGTGGCAGGAAGTCCGCGAATCACGGACGATCGCATCGGCATTCATCGAGCGGACATTTTTGGATCCGGAAACCGGCCGCATCGCCGGCATCGTGATGACGGGGCTGATCCTGTTCGTGGCCGCGGCCTCGCTCTACGCCACCATCCTCGGCTACTCGCGCGTCCCATACGCCGCCGCGCGCGACGGCGATTTCTTCAAGGCCTTCGCGCACGTCCATCCGAAAAAGCATTTTCCGGATGTGTCGCTCGTCACGATCGCGATCGTCTCGATCCCGTTCTGCTTCTTCTCGCTCGGTCAGCTGGTGAGCTGGTTGATCCAGGTCCAGGTGCTGCTGCGCTTCATCTGGCAATGCGCGGCGGTGATACTGCTTCGCCGCTACCGGCCCGACATCCCGCAGCCGTTCACGATGTGGCTCTACCCCTGGCCGGCAGTCCTCTCGGGCGCGCTGTGGCTGTTCATCTTCTTCACCGGCCCGTGGGAGGGCATCGTCTTCTCGTTCGCATTCCTGGCGGCAGGGGTGTTGGCCTATGGGCTGTTTGTAAGAACCAGGACCCGACACGAAAGCGCACTATAATCCGCTGGCAATGACCTTGTCGGCGGGCATGCGTCTCGGCCCTTATGAGATTGTCGCCCCGATCGGCGCGGGCGGCATGGGCGAAGTCTACCGCGCCCGCGACACGCGGCTCGATCGCACCGTTGCCATCAAGGTACTGCCCGCCAGCTTCTCGTCAGACGCCGTCGCTCGTGAACGGTTCGATCGCGAAGCGCGCAGCATCGCCGCCCTCAATCATCCGCACATCTGCACGCTGTACGACGTCCGGCACGAAGTGGCCAGCGGCGCTGAGAGTCCCATCGACTTCCTCGTCATGGAGTACTTGGAAGGCGAGACGCTGGCGGCACGCCTGGCCCGCGGACCGTTGCCGCCGAATCTGCTTCTTCGTCACGCCATCGAGATTGCCGAAGCGCTCGACAAGGCCCATCGCCATGGCATCGTGCATCGCGATCTCAAGCCCGGCAACGTCATGCTCACGAAAGCCGGCGCGAAGCTGCTCGACTTCGGGCTCGCCAAAGCGTCGGCCCCTGGTGCCACGGGGGCAACGAGTGCGGTGACGCTCGAACCGCTGACCCGTGCAGGAATGATCCTCGGCACCGTGCAGTACATGGCGCCGGAGCAAGTCGAGGGGCGCGACACCGATGCGCGGACCGACATCTTTGCGTTCGGCACGCTTGTTTACGAGATGGCGACGGGGCGCAAAGCGTTCGAGGGGCGGAGCCAGGCCAGTATCATCGCCGCTATTCTCGACGCGCAACCGCCCGCGATTTCTACTTTGCAGCCGGTACTGCCTGGCGCGCTCGATCACATCGTCCGTCGCTGCCTTGCTAAAGATCCTGACGAGCGGTGGCAATCGGCGCACGATCTCGCGAGCGAGCTGCGATGGATCGCCGGATCCGAGGGCGGATCGCAGACCAGTGGCATCACCGCAGCGGCGCCATCGAGACGACGCGTGTCGGCGCTCGTCGCCGCCGCCGGTGGTCTGGCGATCGGCGCCGTGCTGGCTGCTGCCGCCGTTCTCATGCTGCGCCCGGCGCCAGCCGCCGCCGCGGCCGCCGTCGTTCGTGCGGTGCTGCCGCTTCCGGCCGGCGCCGCATTCGTGCAGGTCAATGCTCGCACCACCATTGGCATTTCCCCCGATGGCAGGTTCGTCGTCTTCAGCGCCGTCGCCGATGGTGTGCAGCGTCTCTTCCTGCGGACGACGGATCAGTTCGACGCGACGCCCATCAAAGGCACCGAAGGAGCCACTGGTCCATTCTTCTCTCCCGACAGCCAGTGGCTGGGGTTTTTCGCTAATGGGCGCCTGCTGAAAGTGCCCCGCTCCGGCGGTACGCCGGCCGTGATTTGCGTCGCCCAAGATGTTCGGGGCGCGGCTTGGGGAGCTGACGACACCATTGTCTTTGCACCGCGACTCGATGCCGGCCTGTTACGGGTGTCGGCCAGTGGCGGTGGCACGCCGGTGGTGCTGACCACGCCTGACGCACAACAGCGAGAGAAGACGCACCGGTTCCCAGAGCTGCTGCCTGATGGCAAGACCGTGATGTTCACGGTCGGGACTCACGACATTGCGTCGTTTGCCGAGGCACGAATTGTGGTGCAGTCATTGACCGGCGGCCCCGCGAAGACCGTTATTCAGGACGGCACGACCGCGAAGTACCTTGCGACCGGTCACATCGTGTATGCGAGAGACGATGTGCTGATGGCCGTGCCATTCGACCTTCAGGGGCTGGCGGTCACTGGCCCGCCGGTGGAGCTTGTCAAGGACGTTTCGAACGCGATGGACTTTGCACACGCGGAATACGCCCTCAGCAATACCGGGACATTGGTCTATCTGTCAGGCGGCGACAGCTCCGTGCGCGGGACCTTGATTTCGGCCGATCGCAGCGGCACCTTCGAGCCGCTCACGCAGTTGCCGCCGCGCTTGTTTCTGAACGTCATGTTCTCTCCCGACGGCCAAAAAATCCTCACCAAGATCGGTGGCGCGAATGACTCGGCCTGGGTCTACGACATGCGCCGCGATTCCCTCAGCCGTGTGACGTTCAAGGGCAACCTGGTCTGGGGGTCATGGAGCGGCGATGGGCAAAAAATCGCGTACAGCATTGCTGGCGAATTAGGCTGGATGGCCGCGGATGGCAGCGGTCAGGAAGAGACGTTCTACCGGGACGAGTATCAGAAAAACGGTGTTCGGCTCACGCCAGACGGGCAGGCGCTGATGTTCCATTCCACGCGGCCGGTCACTGGCATGGATATTTTCACGCTCTCCATCAAGACACGCCAGGTGACTGCGTGGCTTGCCACTCGATCCAATGAAACATCGCCCCGTATTTCGGCGGACGGCCGGTGGGTGGCCTATCTTTCGGACGAAACCGGACGGCAGGAGGTGTATGTGCGGCCGCTGCAGGGCGCAGGCGTCAAGTGGAAGGTCTCAGATGACGGCGGAGTCTCGCCGGTGTGGTCGGCTGACGGCCATGAGTTGTTCTTCTTGCAGGGGCAGACGCTGATGGCGGCGGTGGTCAGACCCGGGTCCGTCTTCGAGACCGATCGCCCGAGGGCGCTGTTCACACTTCGGAGGTCCCCGGTAGGCGGTGGCGATGCATTCGACGTCACGCCCGACGGCAAGCGCTTTGTCTTCATCGAAGGTCTGCCGAAAACGATGCCGTCGCATGCGAATCTCGTCACCAACTGGTTCACCGAGGTCAACGCCCAGGCGCCGCGGGCGCGATGATCGTGACTTTCATGGTTGAGATTTCTATTTCGGCGTTTTGCTGAGAGCCAGAAGATTGGCCGTAATTCGGAACGCCCCTGGTACGCCGTAAGGTAACTGCCGATGTAACGCGTAGGCGAAGTACGTCCAGTTGCCTTTGCCGACCTTGGCGGTCACCCAGCCACCACTCTGTGGCGCCTGCCCTTTGTCGAACGTGGAAATCATTGGCGTGTAAGCCGGGTCCCATTTGGTGAAGAACTTCGAGCCGCGCTGCTCCATCCAGCCGTCGAAGTCGGCCAGCGTGATCGTGTTCGGCCACGTGAACGACTGCTGCGACGGCGCCAGGATCGTGACCGGCGAATCCTCTTCCGACACTTCTTCCGCGCCGCGCGGCAGCTCCGCCGGGAACGGCGCCCACTGGTTGGGCACGAACTCCTGCGTGTTGTAGAGCACGACGACGTTGCCGCCGGCCCTGGCGTAGTCGATCAGCCGCTGGTTGTAGGTCTTGAGGTCGTCGCGTACCGCGTAGGCGCGCGTGCCGGTCATGATGGTGTCGTACACCGACAAGTCGGCCGAGGCCAGCTCGCGCTCGCCGAGCAGCGTCACCTGCGCGCCGAGCTGCTGCAGGCCGAGCGGCACCTGGTCGCCGACGCCCATCACGTAGCCGACTTTGAGCCCGGCCACCGTGGTGACCTCGAGCCCACGCACCTCCGCGGTGGAGGCGCGATAGAGGTAACGCACCTCGAGATCGCGATGGTCGATCAGCTCGTAGCCTTCGCGATATTCGTGGGGCACCCCTTTTAGGGGTGCCGTGGCCACGGCCTCGATGCTGTAACTCTTGGCATCGATCGCGCCCGGCCGCACCGAGAACTTATAGGACGCACGCTCGCCCGCTCGCGCGAACGAGAACGGCTGCGACGCCGGCTCCGAGGTCCAGCCCGCCGGCATGCGGAGTGCGACCTGGCCGGACGTCACATCCTCGGCGTTGTGGAGCAGCGACACTTCGATATCCAACGCACGTAGAGGCGGGTCTTTAGACCCGCCTGGTGACCCGCTTGGTGACCCGATCGGCACAACCGCATTGGTCGGCGAGATCATCACCGCCAATCGCGGCACGCTGCGTACTTCGCGCAGCACATCGCCGTACGGCAGCTTCGCCTCTCGTCGTTTCACGGTCTCGCGAATCTCGACCGGCACGCCGCCCACGGTGTATCGCGCCACCGCCACCAGCGGCGGCGCCGACGCCGGCCGGCCGAACTGTGACGGGTCGCTCAGCGTGTAGCGCGATTCCTGCAAACCCTTGCGCGAGAAGTACGGCTTCGTGCTCATCGCGACGTCGTCTGCCAACTTGACGGTGAATCTGGCTGTAGTGGACTCGTGGCGACTCAACGAAGCTGGCGGCGTGCCGGCGGGCGCCGTTACGGCCCATCCAGACGCGGCTTGCAGCGCGATCGCACTATTGGCACCAACCCCTTTGGCACTAGAGGCACTGTACGCACCGTCAAGACCGAGCGGCACACCGCCCCGGTTGGCGAGCCGCACGCGTACCTCGAAGCTTTGGCCAGCGACAGGTGCGGCCATTAATGCGGGCGGTGCAAAGGCTGCCGCGGGTCCCGTAGGCTCGGCCATGCCGGACGGCTGTGCCATGGCGGTCAGCTCGAGCCCGAGTGCGGAATTGATCGCATCCTGGAACTGCCGCTCTTTGATCCGCAACAGGAACAGCGCGTCGGCATCCTTCGTCGACGCGGCTGCATCGCGCGTCAGCTTCAATCCCGCCGCCAGTGTTGGGACGATGGCCGACGGGTCGTTCATCGAGAACCCCGCCATCGCCTTCGCCACCGTGTCGTCGATCGCCTTACCGGCGGTCCCGATCGCGGCCTCGAGCGTGGTAGGAATCCCGTCGAACACGGTAGTCTCTTTCGAGCCTGCGCGTAGAGGCGGGTCTTTAGACCCGCCTGGGGCCGTCTTCGAACCTGCGCGTAGAGGCGGGTCTTTAGACCCGCCTGGGGCCGTCGCAACCAGCTTGTAGTAACCCCAGTTCTGCCCCACCCCCGGTGTGAACCTGCCGCTGTTCTGCGATCGCTGGAAACTTAATCCGTAGCGAGCGACGTTGTCGTACGAATCGCCGAGCCGCGGGTTGTATTCGCCGCTGTCGATCCGCACCGTCCAGTCTTCGTTCTCGCGCACGCCGCCGATGTAGACCTTCTTCGCCTGCCACGGTCGTAGGCCTTCGGCGATCTGCTCCGGATAGCGAGTCGGATCCCCCGCCGCGCGGAACCCTTCGACCGCCATCAACCCCGCGGTCTGGTGATTGCCGTGGCCATCC
>JANOZI010001038.1:0-3865 GCA_031429375.1 Acidobacteriota bacterium
TTCAAGAAGAACAAGATCGACTGGATCAAGGGCACCGCGCGGCTCAGCGGCGGACTCGGCGTCGACGTCACGCTCGCCGACGGCGGCAAGCAGTCACTGACCGCGAAGAAGGAACTGATCGTCGCCACCGGCTCCGCGCCGCGCAGCGTGCCCGGCATCGAGGTCGACCGGAAAAAGATCATCTTCAGCGACGAAGCGATCCACTTGCCGTACGTGCCGAAGTCGATTGCCATCATGGGCAGCGGCGCCGTGGGCGTCGAATTCGCGTCGATCTTCAAGAGCTACGGCAGCGAGGTCACGGTGATCGAGCTGCTGCCGCGGCTGGTGCCGGGCGAAGACGAGGCGGTCTCGGCCGAGCTCGAGCGGACGTTCAAAAAGCGCGGCATGAAAGTGATGACAGGCTCGAAGGTCACCTCCGCGAAGGCCGGCGCCAGGGGCGTCGACATCGAAGTGCAGGGTGCGGATGGCAAGTCCCAGAAACTGAGCTACGACCTGCTGCTGGTCGCCACCGGGCGTGGGCCGGTTACCGAGGGACTCGGCGTCGAAGCTGTCGGCCTCAAACTCGATCGCGGCTACGTCGTCGTCGACACGATGTTCAGGACCAGCGTGCCGGGCATTTCGGCGATCGGCGACGTAATCACGATGGGCGGGCCGCACTATCAGCTGGCGCACGTCTCATCGATGGAAGGTATCGTGCTGGCGGAGCGGATCGCCGGGCAGGCCGTGCAGCCGATCAACTACGACCACGTGCCGCGCTGCACCTACAGCGATCCCGAGATTGGCAGCGTCGGCCTCACCGAAGCGCAGGCGAAGGCGCAGGGCCACGACGTGCGGATTGGCACGTTCCCGTTCCGGGCGCTGGCGCGCGCGCGAATGGCGGGCGAAACCGACGGGTTCGTGAAGATCGTCGCCGAGAAGAAGTACGACGAGATTCTTGGCGTCCACATCATCGGTCCCCGCGCCACCGAGCTCGTTGCCGAAGCGGTGATGGCGCTGCGGATGGAAGTGACGGTCGAGGAATTGGTCAAGACCATTCACGCGCACCCGACCATGTCGGAAGCGGTGGGTGAGGCGGCGCATGCCGCGCACGGCGCGGCGATTCATCTCTGAGGGCGAACATGTCAACACCTGTAGTGATGCCCCAGATGGGCGAGTCGATCGCGGAAGGCACCATCGTTCGCTGGATCAAGAAGGTCGGCGACGCGGTCGATCGCGACGAGCCGCTGTTCGAGATCTCGACCGACAAGGTCGACGCGGAAATTCCCGCGCCGGCGGCCGGCGTGTTGATCGCGATTGCCGTCAAGGAAGGCGAGACGGTCCCGGTCAACAGCGTCGTCGGCACGATCGGTGCGGCCGGGGAAGTGGCCGCGCCCGCCGAGGTCAGCACCAATGGTGCGAAAGACGCCAAGAGTACGGCGAGTGCGGCGGCGACCAAGACGTCCGAGAGTGCTGACGCAACCGGAACACCTGGAGCAACTGTTGCGGCACCCGCGTCGCCGCCGACGACTAACCCAGCGCGCGAGGCGTCCACGCCACGCCAGGAGCCTCAGGCCCTCGAAGCACCGGCTGTGTCGGAGGGCTTCGATCGTCAGAAGTCTTCGCCGCTGGTGCGCCGCATTGCAAAGGAGCACAACGTCGACATTGGGCGCATCGCCGGCACGGGCATTGGCGGGCGCGTTACCAAGCAGGACATCCTCGGGTTCATTGAGACCGGTGGTCCGTCCTTCGACTCGCAACCCGTTCGCGATGCGAACGGGTCGCTCGCTCAGGATGGGACGCAGATCGCTGACAAGCCCACATCAATGCCCAGGGGCTTGGGAGATGAAGTCGTCCCAATGTCAGTGATGCGCAAGAAGATCGCCGAGCACATGGTGGTCAGCCGGCGCACCTCCGCGCATGTCTACTCGGTGTTCGAGGTCAACTACACCCGCCTCGATCAGATTCGCCGGTCGAAGAAGGAAGAGTTCGAGCGAAGCGGCGCGAAGCTGACCTTCACGTCGCTGATTGCCAAGGTCATTGTCGACGCCCTCCGCGTGCATCGCATCGTCAACGCCTCGATCGACGGCGACAGCGTCGTTTACAAGAAGGACATCAACCTCGGCATCGCCGTGTCGCTCGATAACGGCCTGATCGTGCCGGTCGTGAAGGCCGCGGGAGAGAAAAACCTGCTCGGCTTGTCGAAGGCGATCCAGGACCTCGCAGACCGCGCGCGCGCGAAGAAACTTAATCCGGAAGAAGTCCACGGCGGCACCTTCACCATCACCAACCCGGGTAGCTACGGCGCGCAGTTCGGAATGCCGATCATCAACCAGCCGCAGGTCGCCATTCTCGGCGTCGGCACTATCGAAAAGCGCCCGGTGGTGATCGACGATGCGATCGGGAGCCGGTTGATGGGGCACCTGACGCTGGGCTACGACCACCGCTTGATCGACGGCGCGGTGGCGGATCAGTTCATGGCCGACGTGAAGAGGGGCATCGAGAACTTCGACCCAGCGCGGGCCTGAATGCTTCACACAGAAACACAGAACCACAGAAACACGGAATTGCATTTTGGCTTTAGCCAATGCGATCGGTGTTTCCGTGCGTCCGTGTTTCCGTGAATGTATTTCGATGCGCGATCTCGAAGTACGCCGCCTTGGGGTCATGCCTTACGCCGACGCGCTCGAGCTGCAACGCCGGCTGGTGGACGACCGCAAGGCCGATCGCATCCCCGATACCCTCCTACTGCTGCAGCATCCGCACGTGGTGACCATCGGGGTCAAGAAGGACGGGCGCTCGCACATTCTCGCTACTCCGGAACGGCTGTCGTCGCTTGGCGTCGAGGTGTTCGAGACCGGGCGCGTCGGCGACGTCACCTATCACGGGCCCGGGCAGCTCGTCGGCTATCCGATCATCGACCTCAATCCCGATCGCCGCGACGTGCATCGCTACGTCCGCGATCTCGAGGAAGTGATGATCCGCGTGTGCGGGGATTACAAGCTCGAAGCGGAGCGCATCAAGGGCCTGAGCGGCACTTGGATTGGTGCCGAGAAAATCGGCGCGATCGGCGTTCGCATCTCGCGCTGGATCACCAGTCACGGCTTTGCGTTCAACGTCACGACCGACGGCGACTTCTTCAAGCTGATCGTGCCGTGCGGCATTGCCGACAAAGGCGTGACGTCGCTTGCGGCCCGGCTCGGCAAGCGGCCGCCGATGACTGAGGTCGAGGATCGCTTCGTCGATCGCTTCTGCGAAGTCTTCGAACGCACGGTGGCCAGGACCGCCCTACTCCGGGAGTAGCGGCAGGCCCAGCAGCGCGCCGGACTTCCGGATCCGCTCGTCGAGGCTCAACAGCTCGAGCCCCGCAACCGCTGACCGCGCTGTCAGCGCCGACGCCAGGTGAATGGCGTCGAGGGTCCTCACGGGCTCGCCGGGAAAAGGCTGGCGCGCACGATCGACCACGTCGGGATGGATTCGCAGCATGTGCCAATGCGATGCGGCGGCGGTGAGGCGCGCCCGGCGGCCGGCGGCCTCGGCCTCGGTGAGCTCGCCCAGTGCGGCCGCCCGAATCAGCACGCGATCGCACTCGATGATCGTCAAATCTGACGCCACCACCAGGTCCGCGGCGGCCAGCAAGCGGCGCACTCGCGGGCCGGCCTCTTCACCCAGCAACCACGCCAGCACCGCGCTCGACTCGGCATAAAGGCTCACCGCGAGCCGCGCTCTTCATCCAGGAGCTGAGCGGCGCGCGATCGCTGCAGGGCCTTCGGCAGGGCGGGATACGTCGCGGCTGTGGCCGGCGCGCCTACGGTGAGCAGTCCCCTCCTCGCCAGCGCGATCAAGCCAGGCGGTACAGACGCATCCGTGGCGCCGTGTCCGGGCGGAA
>JANOZI010001039.1:0-5061 GCA_031429375.1 Acidobacteriota bacterium
CGCCGGGACCTTCGAGGCGTTCTTCGAGAGGATTCATCCCGAGGATCGACAGTCCGTGATAGCCACCATTAGCAAGGCGGAGAGCACGGGCACCGATTTTTCGCTACAGAACCGATCGCTCTGGCCGGATGGCACCGTGCGGTGGCTCAGCGGCGCGGGTCGCATCCACCTGGGCGAAAACGGCACGCCTCTACGTGGCGTCGGGATTTCGCTGGATGTCACGGAAGCTCGGTTGTTGGAGGCGCAGTATCACCAGTCGCAGAAGATGGAGGCCATCGGACAACTGGCCGCCGGCGTGGCCCACGATTTCAACAACCTGCTGACCGTGATTCTGGGGTTCTGCGAATTGTTGCTGGAAGACCTCGATCCCGCCGAGCCGCGCCATGCGGACATCGTGGAGATTCAGCGGGCCGGCCAGCGCGCAGCGGGGCTCACCCGGCAATTGCTGACCTTCAGCCGCAAGGAGATCATCGAGCCGACCCTGCTGGACGTGAACGCAATCGTGGCCAACATGCGGGTCTTGATCGAACGCCTCATCGGGGAGGACGTGGCCATCGTGCTCGAGCTCGGGAGCGAGGTGGCGACCGTGAAGGCCGATCGCGGCCAGCTGGAGCAAATTGTCATGAACCTGGCCGTGAACGCGCGGGATGCGATGCCGAAAGGCGGCACACTGACGATCGAAACCTGCAACGTTGAGCACGGCCACTGCCCCCCGGCCGTCCGCACGGCCATGACCGCTGGTCACTGCGTGGCCATCAAAGTGACCGACACCGGTACCGGGATGCCGCCGGAGGTATTGGCCCGCCTGTTCGAGCCGTTCTTCACCACCAAGGCGGTCGGCAAAGGCACCGGCCTCGGCCTCGCGACCGTTCATGGCATCGCGACGCGAAGCGGCGGTGCGGTCACCGTCGAGAGCACCATCGGTAAGGGCACGTCGTTCACGGTGTATTTCCCGTCGGTGACTGGCGTCGAACCGGTGCTAGCGCAGGCGCCCGTGGTGCCTGCGCCGGCCAAGGCGCGGACCGTGCTCGTGGTTGAGGATGCTGAAGGGCTGCGCGAGCTGACGAAGCGGATGTTGCAGCGGCAGGGCTACACCGTCCTGCTCGCGGCCAACGCGCGTGAAGCGCGACAGCTGTTCGATCGGCACCCCGCGATCGACCTGCTCCTGACCGATGTCGTGATGCCCGGGGACAGCGGACCAGACCTCGTCAGCCAGTTGTTGACACAACGGCCCACGCTGAAGGTGATTTACATGTCCGGATACACGGACGATGCGATCGTGCACCACGGCGTGCTCGATGCCGGCATCGACTTCGTGGCCAAACCATACACGTCTGCACAACTCGGCCAGAAAGTCAGTGAGGTGCTGAATCGCTAGGGTCGCCGGAGTCGATGGCCAGGAAGGACGACATATGGGCTCGGTGTTGATCGTCGACGATGAGAGCGCCATCCGGGCGGTACTCGCGCGCTGGCTTGGCGCGGCGCGCTATGACGTCCGCGAAGCCGTCGATGCCGAGTCCGCGCTCGACGAGCTGGCGAAGACCGCGGCGGACGTCGTGTTGTGCGACGTCACAATGCCGGGGCAGGGCGGCCTCTGGCTGGCGGAGCAACTGCGGGAGCGCTTCCCAGCCACGGCGATCATCCTTGCCACCGCAGTCGATTCAATTCCGCCGACCACCAGCCTCAAGTCGGGCATCGTCGAATACGTGGTGAAACCATTTGCGCGCGATGTGATCCTGGCCGCCGTGGCGCGTGGCATGGAATGGCGCGCCGCCGCCGTCGTCCGCGAGTGAGATCCATCGTCCAAACCGGCGTAGCCTCGTGCGCAGCCATCACCGTGCCGGGCGTGGACCCGGCCGCTGTTCACTTCTGCACGTTTCTTGCGTGCTACCCGGGGGCCGCCCATAATGAAGACCTGTCACATTTGACGGAGCCGTTTGCCGGCGTTGGACCTGCGGCGCGGCCCCTCCGTGCCCTGATCCTCGAAGATCAGCCCGACGACCGCGAGCGCATCGTCCGCGAGCTGAAGGCCGCCAATTTCAAGCTGGAGTTTCAGTTCGCTGATACGGCCGAAGCATTCGCGGCGGCGCTTTCGTCCGGTCAGTGGGACGTCGTGCTGTCTGATTTCGATCTTCCCGGGTTTGGCGCCGGTTCGGCGCTGGCGCTGCTCAAGGCCAGCGATCGGGTCGTCCCGTTGATCGTGGTCTCAGGCTTGATTGACGATGAGCAAGCGGCTTCGCTGATGCGGCTCGGCGCGCGCGATTGCATCTGCAAGCAAAATCTCCAGCGCCTCCCGCCCGCGATCGAGCGCGAGCTGACGGATCGGACCGATCGCCGCGAAGCCGGTATCGATCGCGACGTGCTGTTACAACAACTGCAACTGCAAATCGATCGGATGCCGCTTGGCCACGTGGTGTGCGACGCCGAGTTGCGGATTACCGATTGGAACCGGGCCGCGCAGCACATTCTCGGGTTCACCCGTGATGAGGTGCTTGGCATGGGCCCGCCGTTTCACTTGATTGTTCCGGCCTCGGCTGCGCAAGAGACGGCGCACATCCTGGCGCGGGTGCGCCGCGGCGAGATGAACGCCGAGTCGATCCACGAAAACCTGACCAGGGACGGCCGGCGAGTACTGTGTCACTGGTTCAACACCCCGATGTTCGACGGGGCAGGCGTCTTTGCGGGACTGCTGTCGATGATGCAGGACGTGACCGGCCAGCACCAGGCCGAGCAGGAGCTGCGAGCAGGGACCGAGCAGTTGCGCGCGCTGACCGCCAGCCAGACCTCGGCGCGCGAAAACGAAAGCCGGCGCATTGCCCGCGAGCTGCACGACGAGCTGGGGTCGTCGCTGACGACGATCAAGTGGGACCTCGACCATCTCGGCGTGGGCAGTGCCGGCCCGATCGACGCCACCGCCGCGACGGCGCTGCGCGCCAAGCTCGCCGAGCTGGCGGCGCTGGCGCAATCCACGATGGGCGCCGTGCAGCGGATTGCCGCCGAGCTCAGGCCGGGCGTGCTCGACGATCTCGGCCTCGCCGACGCAATCGAGTGGCAGGCGCTGGAGTTTTCGAAGCGGACGCAGATCAGGTGCGACTGCGACTGCGCTGTTGGTGACAGCGTGTTTACCAACGACCAGGCGACAGCGCTGTTCCGCATCATGCAGGAGGCGCTCACCAACGTCATCCGGCATGCCGCGGCCTCCCTCGTGCGCGTCAACCTGTCGATCGACGGCGACGCCGTCGTCCTGCGGATCGCGGATAACGGGCGCGGCGTCAGCCCCGCAGCCAGCGCCGCCCCCACCTCGCTCGGGATCCTCGGCATGCAGGAGCGGGCCTCGCTGATCGGGGCGACGCTGACCGTTGCCGGTCGCGCGGGGTGCGGCACGGTCGTGACCGTTCGGTTGCCGCGCCGATCCGCCGTCCCGGCATGATCCGCATCATCATCGTCGACGATCATCCGATGGTGCGCCGCGGCTTGTGCGATGCGGTCGCCACGGAAAGCGACATCACGGTGGTCGCCGAGACCGGTGTCCCGGACGAAGTATTACCAGCGATCCGCGCGCACCCGTGCGACGTCCTGCTGTTGGACATGGCTTTGCCGGGGCGCGGCGGGATGGAGGTCCTGAAGGAAGTCTGCCGGGAACGGCCGGAGTTGCGCGTACTGGTCGTCAGTTCGTATCCCGAATCGCAGTACGGAGTGCGCACGATCAAGGCCGGCGCCGCTGGGTACGTGATCAAGACGAGCACTCCGGCAGAGCTGGTGCGCGCGATTCGCACGGTCGTAGCGAACGGTCGCTATATCAGTGCCGGCGTCGCCGACGAGCTCGCCAATTACGCGCAGAACCGCTGGTCGCGGCCGGGACACCAATCGCTGTCGGATCGCGAACTGCAGGTGCTCCGATTACTCGCGGGCGGCAACACCAACAACGCCATCGCGGCGACGCTGTCGTTGAGCGTGAAGACGGTTAGTACCTACCGGACGCGACTGCTCGACAAGCTGAACGTCGCGTCGAGCGCGGAGCTCATCCGCTATGCGATGGAGCACCACCTCGACGAGTGAGCACCCGCTACTCGGTATCCAGCCAGGCGTCGAGGCCGCCGCGTTGAACCTGGGGTCCGCCGCGCGCCACTTCCGCCGCGTGCCACGCGGCGGCCTTGGCCACCGCAGCCAGGACTTGCGGACGCTGAAACGGCTTCACGACGTAGGCGACCACGCCGTCCTGCATGGACACGGCCGGCGCGACGCTGTCCACGCCGGTACACAAGACGAGCCCGACGGTAGGGAACTGCTGGCGGATCTGTCCGATCAGCCACACGCCGTCCGGACCGGGCATTTCGACGTCACACAGCGCCACCGCCGGCGCGCTGTTGGCGACCGCGTCGAGCGCCGCTCGTGAGTGTTCCGCCTGGCGAGCCTCGTACCCGGCGGCGGTGAGCCAGCGCGACAGGATGTCGCGCACATACTGATCGTCGTCGACAATCAGGACGGCGACGGCGCGAATCGATTCTTCCAAGGTCATGCTCCAATCAACTGTATGGGCGGGCGGGCCAACGCCTGGCGGACGCGGCTGTTCAGCGTGTCTGCGGTGAACGGTTTTTGCAGAAAATCGTAGCCGGGCATCAACTGCCCCTGATGGACCACGGTGTCGTTGGTGTATCCGGAGACAAACAGCGCCTTCAGCTCGGGATGGAGCGCCGACATCCGCTGGTAGAGTGACGGTCCGCTGCCGCCGGGCATGATCACGTCGGCGACGAGAAGGTCGATGCCGTCGATATGCTCGAGGAGGATGGCTTCGGCGAGCGCAGGGCTCGCCGCCTCTAGAACCAGGTAACCCGTGCGCTGGAGCATCGTCGCCATCAACGCACGCACGGCATCGTCGTCTTCAACCAGGAGCACGGTTTCAGTACCGAGCACCGGCGCACTGGGAGTGGCCGCCTGCACTTCGACTGCCACGCCAGGATCCGCCAGCGGCAAATACACTTTGAAGGCGGAGCCTTTGCCGGGTTCGCTGTAGACCCAGACGTAGCCGCCGCTTTGTTTGACGATGCCGTACACGGTGGC
>JANOZI010001040.1:0-3771 GCA_031429375.1 Acidobacteriota bacterium
CGGCTCGTCGAGGTCTCGGGCACCGTAGCCGAGTTCAGTCCCGGCGCCGATCCCACCAGTCCGCCGGTCACGGAGCTAACCGGTCCGACCGTCATCGATCTTGGCGCATCGACCGTACCTGCGGCCTTCACGCTTACTCCAGACGAAGTGTCGCCGGGTGGGACGCTCAATCAGCTCGAGCGCTTCGAAGGCATGCGAGTGTCAGCCGTGTCGCTCACGGCGATCTCGGGCACAGGAGGCCAAAAGACCGAAGCCGCGGCGACGTCGACGAGCGACGGCGCGTTTGACGTGATCTTCACGGGCCAGCCCCGGCCGTTCCGCGAACCGGGACTCGAGCCCGGCGCGCCAGCGCTCAACTGCGCCAATTTCCCCGGCCCGTGCAACATCCCCGCGTTCGACGGCAATCCGGAGCGCCTGCGGGTCGATTCCAACGCGCTCGATGGCACCGCGATCGTCAACGTGTCGTCCGGCGCCGTGTTCACAGATGTCACCGGTCCGCTCGACTACACGTTCCGGACCTACACGATCCTGCCGGAAACGACGCTCGTGCCGGTGGGCGGGCTTGCCGTCACGCCCGCGCCCTCTGCCGGACCAAACCAGTTCACGGTCGCCTCGTTCAACATGGAACGGTTCTATGACGACGTGAACGATCCCGGCGGCGACGTGGCGCTCACGGCGCTCGCGTACAACAAACGGTTGAGCAAGGCCTCCCTGGCGATCCGAAACGTTTTGAACATGCCGGACATCATCGGCGTCCAGGAAGTCGAGAAGCTGAGCGTGCTTGAAACCCTCGCGACCAAAGTGAATGCGGATGCGGGCGCCGCGAGTCCGGGCTACCAGGCGTACCTCGTCGAAGGCAACGATCAGGGTGGCATTGACGTCGGCTTCCTCGTCAAGACCGCGGGCGGCCGCGTCATCGTCAATTCGGTGGTGCAGGTCGGGAAGGATGCCACGTTCGTCAATCCCACCACCGGCGGCAACGATCTCCTGAACGATCGGCCGCCGCTGGTGCTGCGCGCCACCATCCAGGGGCCGCCGACCTCGCTTCCCCAGCACGTCACGGTCATTACCAATCACCTGCGATCGCTCATCGGGGTCGAGTTGAACGACGCCACCGGGCGGCGGGTCCGTGCGAAGCGGAAGGCTCAAGCGGAGTTTCTCGCCGACTACATCCAGGACATTCAGCTCGGCGACGCCACCGAGGCGGTGATTTCGGTCGGCGATTACAACGCCTTCAGTTTCAACGATGGCTACGGCGATTCGATCGGGACGATCCGCGGCGCGCCCGCGCCGGCCGACCAGGTGGTGACGGCGTCGCCCGATCTCGTCGAACCGAACCTGACCGACCTGGCCGGACTGATCCCTGCGGCAGACGGTTACTCCTACGTGTTCGGCGGCAACGCCCAGACGCTCGACCACGTGATTGTGACGGCGAACCTCGTCGGACAATTCGTGAACCTCGTGCATCCGCGCGTCAACGCTGATTTCCCGGAGGTGTTGCGCGGAGACGCCACGATTCCACAACGGCTCTCGGATCATGATCCGGCCGTGGCCTACTTCGTCTTCCCGGCGGACACCGCGGCTCCGGTCTTCAGCTTCACGCCGCAGGATCAAGAGGCCGAAGCCGCCAGCGCGGCCGGCGCCGTCGTCACCTATGCCGTCCCGACCGCTACCGATAACCTGGATGGCGATGTCGACGTGAACTGCGCGCCCGCGAGCGGCGCAACGTTTGCGCTTGGCAACACTGCGGCCTCATGCACCGCGGTGGATCTGGCCGGCAACGTGGCGGTGGTGACCTTTACGGTGACGGTGCACGACACGACCGCACCACAACTAACCGTGCCGGCAAACATCACCGCGCAAGCGAGCTCACCGGCCGGCCTGCTGGTCAGCTTCGTCGCGTCGGCGACAGATGCCGTGACAGCTGCTCCGGTTGTGACGTGCGCGCCGGCATCGGGCACGACGTTCCCGATTGGTGTCACGACCGTGCAGTGTTCCGCGTTGGACGGCGCCGATAACCGGTCGGCCGGCGGATCATTCTCGGTGACCATCACCCCGGTCGTGCCGGGCCGGATGCACGGCGACGGCACCATCGGGAGCGGCGCCGCCCGCGTGGTGTTCCACCTGGATATCCAGGAGTCGGCCAATTACGTCGACACTGGCTCGCTCGTGCTGAAGATCGGCGCCAACGACTTCTCGGCCGGTGTCTCGGAGGTGCTCTTCTCGGGCGCGGCGGGATTCTCGTCTGGTGCGCCGCAGTCCGCGAACAACACGGTGACTTTCGCAGGCTCAGGCTCCTGGAACGGCCACCCCGGATATCTCTACCGGGCAGTGGCGACCGACCGCGGTGAGCCCGGCCGCGGCAACGACACGCTGGCGGTCGTGGTTTCTGCACCGGATGGAGCCGTCGTCGCATCAATCGGCGGAGTACTGGCGAGCGGCAACAACCAGTCGCTGAAATAGCAGCGCGACGTCAGACGCGTCCGAGAACGCGCAGCTCATGCTCGATGGTCTGCGCCAGGCCTTCTTCGAGCGGGCGGGCCGTGAAGCCGAGTTCACGGCTCGCCTTCTCATTCGATCCAAAGTAGGTGGTGCCGGCCACCACGCGCAGGCTTTCGGGTTGCAATTGCGGCGGCAGGTTGGCGATGCGGCCGACGCCCTTCATTAGAAACGACAACGCGCGCATCGTGTGCGGACCGGGATGCAGCAGCGGCTGCCGCACCTTGGCGAGGCGCGCCGCCACCTCGAAGGCATCCGCGAATGTGTGTCGTGGTCCGGTGATGATGTACGTCTCGCCCGGCGTGCCCCTCTCCATCGCCTGGATGTGCCCGCGGGCGGTGTCTTCGACGTGCGCCCAGCAGAAGGCGGTGCGTGCCGGCGTCATCGGCAAGCGGCCGCGCAGCAAATCCACGAGCGCGGTGTGCATGCCGCTGGTGTCGCCCGGCCCGTAGACGACGCCGGGCATGACGATCGTCAGGGGCAGGCCGTCTTCGATCTTCGGCAGCGCGACGCGGTAGTGCGCGATCCATTTGGTGCGATCGTAGTGACTCAGGTGCGGGCCGTCATAGCGGTAGGTTTCATCGGGCACCGCGCCGTGCGTATCGGAAAAGACCGCGACCGTGCTGGTATAGACGCCTTTGGGGATCGCCAGCGTCCGCATCGCCTGCAGCACGTTGCGCGTGCCGTCGACGTTGATGTGATCGGCGTGCGAATCGAGGACGCCGACCTTGTACCAGGCGGCGACGTGAAACACGCCGTCAACGCCGGCCATCGGCGCTCGCAGGGTCTCGCGGTCGGTGATGTCGCCGGCGTGAATTTCCACGCCGAGCGCCTTGAGCATGCCGGCCTTGCCCGGTGATCGCACCAGCGCCACGACGGAGTGCCCGCGGCCGATTAGTTGCTTGACGATTTCTCCGCCGATGAAGCCGGTCGCCCCCGTGACGAAATACTTCGCCATTCGCGTGGCAAGCTTACTACGCAGGTCTCGCCGTCGCGGCCAAGGGCCGTTACGGTGGACCTCGCCGCACGTTACAATAGGGCTGGTTCGGGGCGTGGCTCAGCCTGGTAGAGCGTCCGCTTTGGGAGCGGAATGTCGCTGGTTCGAATCCAGTCGCCCCGACCACTTCCACACAGGTCTATTCCGGGCACATGGGTGACAGTTTATTCTGGAGACATAGGTAACAGTTTCGGGCCGAAGGGATTATCGATCGGTTCCAGTCGGCAGGTCTCGTCGTCAAAGTATCCCAAGTCGTAATGCATGAAGGTGACGAG
>JANOZI010001041.1:0-4555 GCA_031429375.1 Acidobacteriota bacterium
CCAATAGCTTCTCGTCGGGCCGCATGGCCCTGGCGCGAGCCACCTCTTCGCGATAGAGCGCGTCGGCCAGCACGGTGAGAGACGCCATGATTGACCCAATTCTAGCAGGACGCCGCTGGGTGCACGCGGCCCAGACAGAAGATCGACACGAGGTGCGCGCGCAATCACTTCAGGCAGTCGCCGGCGGCACGAAATCCCGCCGCTTCAGCGTCGGCGCGCGAATGAAACTCGCTCGTGCAGTTCTTGCAATGCGCATTGCGGCAGGTTGACGCGTGATAGACACGGCTGCTCACATTGCCGAAGAACGTCGACGAGATGATTCCGGCCACGTTGCTGATTGCCGACCGCGGCGGGCCTGCGGCAGCCCCTACGCATGCGGGCTTTTGAACACCCGGCGCCCAGAATCCACGGCCCGCTGATTTCGCGTCGGCCTCGGCTTTTGCCAAAACACGATCGGACGAATAGCGAAGAAAGTGACAGGCGAGACCGGCTGCGACGATCTCGACGCTGAGGTCCACCTGGCCAAGTCGCACGCGCGCGACGAGACGTCCGTAAGGATCAAGCTCCTTGCCCATGACGATGACGTCGTGATCGAACGCAAGAACGCGGGTCAGGTTCTTCGCCTGCTGTGTAAAGGGCTCGCCCCGCTCGGGGGCGTCGATGCCTTCAAGCCGGATCCTGACCCTCCTCTTCGTATTGGCCCTGAGCACATCGATCGTATCGCCGTCGATGATCCCGATGACATGAGCGTTGAAGGTGAGGCCTGCGCGGTCCGCAGGCGCCTGGGCGTGGATCGTTGCAGTGAGGAGGGCGATGGCAAGAGCGAGCCGCGCGCTCCAGGAATGCATGTGCTGGCATTATCCGCCTGTTCCGTTGATCGGGCGGTGAAATGCGATGTGTTCAATGTGTGACCTTCGACGTCACACTCCCGCTGTTACACTCGCTCCCCCATGGCGAGCAACGAGCCGTTTATCTCCCAGCTCAACCATCTCTGTGCCGAGCACCGGACTCGCGCCAAGTGGGTGTTCGTGCCCACTCACGCAATCGGTCTCATGCTCGGCGATCGGCTCGTGCTCGAAGGCGCCGACTGGGCAAACCTTCGCTTCGTCACCCCACTCGACATCGCGCTGCGCATGGGTGCGCCGTTCCTGGTGGAGCGCGGTATCGATCCATCTGAGGAAGGGCTTGGGCCCGCGTTGATCATGCGGCTGCTGCTCGATCTACCGGCGCAGCCGTCGTACTTCCGTCCGCTCGCCAACCATCCCGCGATGGCGCAGGCGCTGTGGGCCACCATTCGCGAGCTGCGGATGGCCGGCGTGCGGCCCGATGGCCTCGTCGCCGGTGCGTTCACCTCGCCGGCAAAACACGCGGAGATGCAGGCGCTGTATCGCGCCTACGAGGCATTCCTCTCGACCAACGTCCGCGGAGATATGGCCACGGTTTACGAGGAGGCTCTCCGGCATCCGGACTGGTGCCCGATTCAGCCGCAGGATTTGTGGATCGAGTTGCCGGATGCGACATGGACCCCGCTGCAACGCCGCTTACTCGATGCGCTGCCGGGGGAGCGCGTGGCGCCTCGCGCGATCGATTTGCCCGGCGCAGTGATTCCGAGACGGCTGGCCGGCGCGGTGGTTGAGCGCGTCGCGCCGGATGGCGCGGCGATGGCGTTTGTGTTGTCGCCGGAAATGGCGTGCGCGGCAGGCGGGACTAAAGTCCCGCCTCTACGTATGAATACCGTCACGGCAGGCGGGACTAAAGTCCCGCCTCTACATTTGTTTCACGCTGGGGGACCCGAGGCTGAAGTCGAAGACGTGTTCCGGCGCATTCTTGCTACGGGCGCTTCTCTCGATCAGATCGAAATCGCCGTCGGCTCAGCCGATTACGTTCCGCTCCTTTGGGAAAAGGCCCTGCGCTACGACTGGCCAGTGACCCTCGCATCGGGCTTACCGGCTTCACTGACACGCCCGGGCCGAGCGCTTGTCGGCCTCAGCTCCTGGATCGAAAGCAACTTCGCCGCCGGCATTCTTCGTCGCTTACTGCAGTCAGGCGATGTGACGCTCGGCGACATCGACCTGCCGCCGGGACAAGCGGCGCGCGTGCTCGTGAAGGCCGAAGCGGCGTGGGGACGGAAGACGTACGAGCTGTCAATTCAGAATCTTTCTCGTCGATACCGCGCCCGCGCAGACGAGGCGGAGCTGCCGGACGATCAGCGTGCGTCCGCTGCGAGGAAAGCTGAACAGGCCGATCTCCTTTTGACCTGGGTTCGCATGTTGCTCTCCGGTGTTCCCGAAGAAGATGCGAATGGGCAGGTAGACCTGCAACAGCTCGTGGACGGCAGCCAGGCTTTTCTCGAGTCGCACGCCGCGAAGCGCAACGCCCTCGACGGCGCCGCGGCAATCGCGTTGACCGGCGCGATCGCCGAGCTGAAGGCGCTCGGCTCGTTCAAGTGCTCCCTGATGGCCGGACTCCGCTTCATCAAGGAGCGCGTTGACGGCCTTCGCGTGGCCGCCGATCGGTCGCGGCCGGGCCATCTCTATATATCTACGCTCCCCCAGATGGCCTTCGCCGGCCGGCCGCACCTGTTCGTCGTCGGTCTCGAAGAAGGCCGCGTGTTTCCATCCGCCACCGAAGATCCGGTGCTGCTCGACGCGGAGCGGCAACGCGTCAGCCCGCACCTGCGACTCGCGAGCGATCGTATCGAGGAGGCCGTTTACGCGGTTGTCAGCCGCCTCGCGGCCACCGGCGCCGCCGCATCACTGACTCTCAGCTATTCCTCCCGCGATCTGCGCGAGTTCCGCCAGACCTATCCGTCCTGGCTCATGCTCCAGGCCCACCGCATCGTCAGCGGTCAAGCCGATCACTCTTATCCGGATCTGCTGAAGGCGCTGGGCACTCCGGTATCGTGCGTGCCGGAGCCCGCCTCGTCTGCACTCGGAATTGCGGGGTGGTGGCTCAATGGGCTGAAGCGAGCAGGATCGCCTGGCCGCGCGCCTTTGCTGAAGCAGTACCCCTCGCTGCAGCTTGGCCTGGACGCCGACGCGCAGCGCGACTCGCCGGCCTTCACCGAGTTCGACGGCTTCGTTCCGGAAGCCGGCGCGTTTCTCGATCCGTGCACGCGAGAGGCGCCGGTGTCTGCCACGCAGCTCGAGAAGGCAGCCGAATGTCCGTTCCGCCACTTCCTGGAGCGCGGCCTCGGCCTGGCTGCGGTAGACGATGGCGCCAGGGAGCAGGATCTGTGGCTGGTCCCAATGATCCGCGGCTCGTTAATGCATGACCTGTTCGCCCGCATGATGCGCCGGTGTCGAGCCGAGAATCGACGCCTGACTTCGAAGGACGACCTCGAGTCGGGTCACGCAGCGGGCCGCGAGGCACTCCAGCATCTTCGACTTGAAATGCCGCCGCCATCACAGGAAGTGTTTGAAAGTGAGCAGAACGGTGTGCTCGAAGACATCACCCTGTTCGTCACCGCCGAAGACAGGAACGATCCCGCGCGCAAACCGGTGGCCTTCGAAGTGTCGTTCGGCCGGCCCGGCGGCGGCGAGGAGCCGCTCGCACAGGCGGAGCCGATCGTGATCGATCTTGGCGGCGGGCTGAAGTTCCGCCTGGCGGGCCAGATCGACCGCATCGATCAGATCGGTCCTTCCTCCTTTGAAGTGATCGACTACAAGACCGGCGGCTACTGGGAACCCGATTGGCAGGGCACGTTTGGCGGCGGCAGGAAACTTCAGCATGCCCTCTATGGACTCGCGGCCGTCGAGATTCTCAAGCGACTGGTTAAGAAGCCGACCATCGATGGCGCTGTCTATTACTTCCCGAGCGTCAAAGGACGGCAGACGCGGAAGGTGATTACGACGCAAGCCGCCGCGAAAGTCACCGCAGTTCTCAGCGATCTGCGACAGGTGATTGCCTCCGGCCTCTTCGTTCATGCTCCTGATGAAGCGGCATGCAAGTGGTGCGACTTCGGCCCGGCATGCGGCGCGTCGATGGGCCCGCGCGCCGAACAGAAGATCACGAACGACAGTTCGCTTGCGCCATACCGAAGCCTGGTGCGCCATGGCTGATCAACTGGTTGACGAACAGTCGCGCACGCGCATCAAGACGGAGTTGCAGCGCAACCAGCTCGTGGAGGCGGGCGCGGGCTCCGGCAAGACGCAGATGATGGCGGAGCGCATGGCCGCCGGCATCGCGTCAGGCGTCTACGTGGTGGAGCACATGGCCGCCGTGACGTTCACGCGAAAGGCCGCGGCAGAATTACGCGGACGTTTTCAGCTGGCACTCGAGGACGAGCTGAAGAACGCAGGCGACGACACCGAGCGGGCCGGACGCGTGCGCTTCGCGCTGTCGAACATCGAGCGCTTCTTCGCGGGCACGATCCACTCGTTCTGCGCGCACCTCCTGCGCGAGCGGCCGGTCGAGGCCGGCGTGTCGCCAGGTTTCACCGAGCTGGACGAGTCTGAAGACAAGCGGCTCCGCCGCCAAAGCTGGCGTGACTGCCGAAGCCGTTGCACTGGTGGCCAAAGACGCACCCAATGACCCGCGCGACTTCATTCGTGAC
>JANOZI010001042.1:0-10263 GCA_031429375.1 Acidobacteriota bacterium
TGGGGTCGGGCGGCAGGTCGCGATTGCGGAACCAGGTGTTGGCTTTCAGCGCGTCATGACGCAGGTACTCGTAGCCGGTGCCCGTCCAGCGATTGGTGCCGGACTTGGTGACGAACCTGATCTGCACGGCGCCCTGGCCCGTCGCATCTGCGGTGTTGCCGGCGGTCGTGACCGTCACTTCTTCCACCGAATCGAGCAGCGGGCTGAGACGCGCGAAGTAGCCGTCGGTCGTCTTCAGGTAGTTGTCCTGCACGCTCATGCCGTCGAGCGTGATGTTGATCGCGCTACGCGGCAGGCCGCTGACCGTAGAGCTACGCGCCGCGCCGGAGGTGTTGAACCCGGCCAGCGAGGTGAGCGAGTCCAGCGCGTTGCGGCTCGACAGCGGCAGCGTCTGGATCTGCTGGCCGGTGAGGTTGGTCGAAATCGCGGGCGACGACGACTGCACGACCGTGGCGGATTCGCCGACGACCGTGATGTTCTCCGACAGCGTGCCGACCTGCAGCACGACCTTCACCGACGCCGGCAGCGCCGCGCTCACCGTGACCGAGCTGAGCGTGGTGGTTCTGAATCCCGCCAGCTCCACGATCACCGAATAGTTGCCGCCCGACAGTGACGGGACCAGGAAGCCGCCGTCGTTACCGGTGACGAGGTCGACTTCGGAGCCGGTGCCGTTGTTCTTGACCTTGACGGATGCGCCGGGGATCACCAGCCCCGCCGAATCCACGACCGTCCCTGACAGCGACGAGAAGAAGCTGCCTTGTGCAAACGCCGGAACGCTGCACAGCAGCGCTAGCGCGATCACGCCGAACGCCGTTCCAACCCTGAATTTCAAGCCGTTCATCCCATCCTCCTGGATGTCTGCCACAACAACAAAACAACGTGACAAAAGGTTATGGTGACCACTCCCGGGCGTCAACGCGAAACGCCCCGGACCACGACCGGTTTCTTGGATATTTCTTGCGCCTGCTAGGCGACGGCGCGTCCGCCAGCCCACTCGCTGGCACGGCACCTGCAGCTCAAATCAGGATGCGGAATTGGCTCATCATCGTCGCTGCCTTGGCAGTCAGTTCGTGCTCGCCAGCTCAAGCGACTGACGATCGTCCAAAAGACGAGGCGCCAGCCGTGACTCCGGCACCGCCGTCGCCACACCCCGGCAAGCAAGCCGTCGAGGTCGAGATGAACCAGGTGAATCTTCACGTGACCGCCGACATTACGCTGGGCGTGAAGCACCTGCGCGGCCGCTTCGAGCCCGCCGGTGGCGCGAAGATCCCGTACCTCGATGACAAGAACTCGTATGTGGTCGTCATCGACTCCGGCGAGATCGCCCTGGATATGCCGTCGCTGAACGCGATGATGGCGCACACGCTCGGTCAGAACCACTCGAACGTCGAGAAAGTGCAGATCACGATCAACGAGGAGCACCAGTTGCAGCAGAAGGGTGTGCTCGACAAAGGCATA
Source organism: Acidobacteriota bacterium (assembly GCA_031429375.1). GTDB lineage: Bacteria > Acidobacteriota > Vicinamibacteria > Vicinamibacterales > UBA2999 > 12-FULL-67-14b. The sequence goes on from JANOZI010001042.1 coordinate 1,459, forward strand.
CCGCTGCCGTTCAACGTCAAGGGCGGCATCGAGGTGACTGCCGACGGGCGACTTCGGATGCACGCTGCGAAGGTGAAGGGTCTCGGCGTGCCAGTCAATCCATTAATGAAACTCTTCAGCATCGAGATGGACGATCTGGTGAAGGTCAAGCCCGGGCACGGCGTCACGGTCGACGGCAACGACCTGATCCTCGATCCCCAGAAACTGCTGCCGCCGCCGCTCGTCCGCGGCAAGGTGACCGCCGTGCGCGTTGACGATGCGGCCATCGTGCTGAGCTTTGGCTCCGGGACGCGCGTCAGGATGGCGCCGCTCGCGGTGTCAAAGCACTACATCTACTGGCGTGGCGGCGAGCTCCAGTTCGGCAAGCTCCTGATGACCAACACCGACCTCGAGTTGGTGGACGACGACGCGTCCGATCCGTTCGAATTCTCAGTCGATCATTGGAACGACCAGCTGGTCGCCGGGTATTCCAAGACCAGGCCCAACGGCGGGCTGAAGGCCCACATGCCCGATCACGACGATCTTGAGCGGCAACCCGCCGCTAAACGCTGATCCTCAACTGGACGCCGGATCTCAACCAGGCCCAAGCGCTGCTCGACGCTGAGCATCCTTCGACGCTCGTGGTGCCTCTCACGACCCGGCTCGTCGAGGACGCCCAACCGCTCCGGGTTCGTATTCGACCGTCCGGTACCCTGAAAAAGAATGCCGACGCACTGATCGACCAGGTGCGAGCCATCGACAATCGCCGGCTGGTCCGGGGCCCTTTGGCACGCCTTCAGCCACACCAGCTCGATGTGATCGCGCACGCGCTGCTCGAAGTGCTCGAACTGCCAGGCGAGTAGAGACGTCAGCGCCGCCCCAACTCGCCACGTCGTGTCGATCGAGAGTATTCGGTCCGCGCTGCTATCCCGCCCATATAATCCACGACGATTGGCCCTCCGCCCCGGGACGGTGGCCCGTCAGCAGTAATACGCGGCGAAGGCGCTATCGTTCGCCAATAGCCACTAAGTGGCCGCGGGTGCGGAAGAGCAGCATGCCTTCCGAAATTGCCGGCGTCGCCATCGCCACTTCGCCCAGCGGATTCGTGCCCAGCAGCTCGTAGGTGGTGCCGGCCTTGACCACGTAGACATCACCGTCCTCGCTCGTGAAGTACAGCCGGCCGCCGGCGGCCACGGCCGATGCCGAGAACCCGGTCTTGCCGTCGCCGAGGCGCGACTGGTAGTGGCGGACGCCGCTCTTTGCATCGAACGCGCTCAACACGCCGTTGTCGCGGCAGACGTACAGGATGTCGTCATAAACAATCGGCGTCTGCATGTAGCCGCCGTCGCGCATGTAGCTCCACGCGATGTGCGCGTTCGAGGTCTCGCCCTCCTTCAACGTAATGTCTCCGGTGGCCGTCGGCTTGATCGCGTAAATGGGGGAGAGCTTGCCGTGCGCGCTGGTGATGAAGACCAGGCCATGCGCCACGATCGGCGTCGGCACCGGGATGTCGCCGCCGCCCGTCATGCGCCAGACCTCCTTGCCGGTTTCCAGATCGTAACCGCCAATATGTTTCCAGCCGTTGACGATGACCTGATCGCGGCCGTTCATCGACACCACCGCCGGCGTGCTCCACGTCGGCACGTCCTCGCGCGCGGTGCGCCACAGTTCCTTGCCGGTGCGCACGTCGAACGCCGCCACGAACGAGCCCTTCTGCACGTCGGCTTGCACGATCACCCGGCCGTTGTGGATCACCGGCGAGCTGGCAAATCCCCACTGCGCGTCGGGCACCATGTAGAAGCCGGAGTCGAGCACGCCGAAATCTTTCTGCCACACGACGTTGCCCTTCAAGTCGTAGGCATAGAGGCCTTCGGAGCCCAGCATCGCGACGATGTGGCGGCCGTCGGTGGCGAGCGTCGAGCTGGCGTGCGTCGACTTCGGATGCCGCTTCACGATCGGCACGCCGGTCTTCGCCGTGCGCTCCCACCGCAGTTTGCCGGTGTTCTTGTCGAAGCAGATCACCAGCCACTTGTGCGAGGTGGTGTCGAGGACGGAGCCGATGTCGCCGTAGAGGCCGACTTTCAGTTGCGGATCCGGCGTGCCGCTCACGGCGCTGGCCGTGCAGACCATGTCGCCCCACACGACGGGGCTGGAGTGGCCGAGCCCCGAGACCGGCACGCGCCACTTGATCGATCGCGATTCGGGCACGCTCCAGCTGAGTGGCAGCGCTTTGCCGTCATCGACGCCGCGCGCGGCGATGCCGCGGAAGCCGGGCCAGTCGATTCCCGCCCGCGGTCCCTTCGACTCGCTTTGCTCGCTCAGGGCACGGCCGCTCGGCGTTTGGGCGGACGTCAGACCGAGGGCACAGGTGAGGAACAGGGCGACAAGTCTCATAAATACCTCACACGGAAACACAGAAACACGGAAACACAGAACCGCTTGTTTTCTTTACCCCAAAAGAAAAACTCAGTGGTTCCGTGCTTCCGTGTTTCCAAGTGATGCATTGTGCATCAACGCGGGTACCAGTTCGCGAGTCGGACTTCGATCTTGCGGCGTTCGAGCGCGGTCTTCAGCTCCTGCAGGCCGCGCGTCGTCGGCGTTGGCCGCGATCCGCCGGCGGGCACCGGTCGCACCCAGTCCTGATCGTAGTGATACGGATAGACCACCTTCGGCGCCATCGCCTGGATACAGGCAATTGCCGCCGCCGGCTCCATGCGCGCCAGCGGCAGGTTGAGCGGGAAGAACGCGACGTCCACGTTCTTCACCGCCCTGACCTCAGGCACGCATTCGGTCACGCCAACCATGTAGATGCGGGTACCGCCCAGCGTCACGACGTAGCCGTTCGCTTCGCCCTTCGGATGAAATGGATCGCCCGGCTTGATGTCGTACGCGCCAATGGCCTCGATCTTCACGCCGGCCACCTCGCGCGTCTCGCCGTTCGCCATGACGATGCCGTCGGGGACCTGCGCGCGGCCGTTGGCCGCAATCACGACCGGCGCACCGGGCTTGCGCACCCGCGCGATCGCCTTCACATCCAGGTGATGCCCGACGTCGTCCGTGATCAGAATCAAGTCGGCGGGCTTCGCTTTGGAGAGATCACTCATGCTCCATGGATCGACATGAATGACCTTGCCGCGATGTTCGAACTGGATGCTCGAATGAGTGAAAATCGTGATCTCGACGTCGCCGTATCTGTCGGCCATCAGCGTTGCGACGCACAGCGCGACAAGGAAAGGCACCCCGTAAAGGGGTGCCCTACGGGAGACAAGGAAAGGCACCCCATAAAGGGGTGCCCTACGAGAGACAAGGAAAGGCACCCCATTAAGGGGTGCCCTACGAGCAGTGGTAACATAGGGCGCCCCTTTATGGGGCGCCGTCTTGATCGGCATCTTGTCTTGATCGCCATCATGGCAGTCTGTAGGCGACGAGCTCGCCCGGCCTGGTCGAGCTGCTGCTGGCGACGACGATGTACTGCTTGCCGCCCCACATGTAGGTCATGGGCGATCCGGTTTGCGCGCCGGGCATGGCCACCGCGCCCCGCTCCGCTCCAGTTCGCTTGTCGTAGGCGCGCAGCATCGCCCCGCGCGTGCCGTCGGGCATCGTCACCGTGCCGCCCTCGCCGGAGATCACCAGCGTCTTCGTGACGAGCGTACCGATACCGCCGGAGCTTCCACCGGCGCCGGCCGGCCGTCCCGTGCGCGGCACGGTCACGCCCTTGAGGGCTGGATTGGTCTTCACGGCATCCGGCGTCTCGCCGTGGGCGATCTGCCACACGATTTCGCCCTTGTTCAGATCGATCGCGCTGATGCGTCCCCACGGCGGTTTGATCAACGGCAACCCCTGCACCGAGACACCGCCGCCACCGCCGTCCTCAAGCGTCGCGCCGCCGCTGATGTAGGCCATGTCAGAGCGCTTCGGGTCGTTCACCATCGACAACACCCGCAACAGCGAGTGCGAATACACGTACATGATTCCGGTCTCGGGATCGAACGACCCGCCCGGCCAATTGGCGCCGTTCGGGATGTACATCAGGCCGGACTTGCCGCCTTCGCCCCTGGCGATCGGCGGTGTATAGATCGGACCGATCTTGTAGTCCTGCAGGATCTTCAATCCTTCCGCCCGCAGCGCCGGCGTGAAGTCGATCACGAAGTCTTCCGACATGCCCTGGCGCTCGAACGCCGGGGGCTTGGTGGGGAAGGGCTGGGTCGGCGAATACCACTCCCGCGGCAGCGTGCCCTTCTCGACCGGACGTTCTTCGATGGGCCACACCGGCTGGCCGGTCTTGCGATCGAACACGAACACCCAACCCTGCTTGGTCGGTTGGGCAATGGCCGCGATCTTCTTGCCGTCCACCGTAATGTCGACGAGGATCGGCGCGCACGGGATGTCGTAGTCCCAGATCGGATGGTGCACGAGCTGGTAATGCCAGATGCGCTTGCCGGTCTGCAGATCGACGGCGACGAGACTCTCGGAAAAGAGATTGTTGCCGGGACGATGGCCGCCGAAATAATCGCCGGTCGGCTCCTCGATGGGCAGGTAGGCGATGCCGAGGTTCTCGTCGACGGTCAGCTGCGTCCAGACGCCGGTGTTGCCGGTGTACTCCCACGACTTCTCGAGCCACGTGTCGTTGCCGAACTCGCCGGGTTGGGGAATCGTGTGGAAGATCCACAGCCGCTTGCCGGTGCGGGCATCATAGCCGCGGATGTACCCCTTGGTATTTTTCATGCTGCGCGGCGCCGTGCCCGCGCGATGCGAAGCGCCGACCAGCACGACGTTCTTCGCGACGACCGGCGCACCATTCCAGGCCACTTCGCCTTCGATCGGATCGATGTCCTGGTCGTTGTCCTTCTTCAGATCGACAACGCCGTTCACGCCGAAGTCTTTGAGAGGCGCGCCGTCTCTGGCGTTGAGGCCAACGAGCTGGTAGCCGATGGTGACGTAGAAGACGCGTTCGTCGCCCTTGCCGTCGGTCCAGTAGCCGACGCCGCGGCCCGACAGGCGGCGGGCCGACAGTTGCGCGCGGCGGCCTTCTTCGAGCCGGTGCATCCACAGCATCTCGCCGGTGGCGGCGTTGATCGCCACGGCGTTGCGGTGTTCGCCCACCGTGGCGTAGAGCACGCCGTTGATCATCAGAGGCGTGGTTTGCAGGTTGAAGTCCGGACGCGAGCCGAAGTTCTCGGTCTTGAGGCGCCACGCCACTTCGAGCGTGCTGAAGTTGGCGCCGGTGATCTGGTCGAGCGGCGCGTAGCGCGTCGTGCCAAGGTCGCCGCCCCAGGTGCGCCACTCGCCGTTGGTCGCGCCGTGCTGAGCGGCGAGCGTAGCGGGAACGAGGAGCGTCAGCGCGATGTAGAGGCGGGTCTTCAGACCCGCCTGCTTGTAGAGGCGGGTCTTTAGACCCGCCTGCTCGTGGACGCGCATTACTTCGCGAGTGGATCGGGCCGCATCTGCACGTGCAGCACCTTGCTCGTCGTGCCCTTGCCGCCTTCCATGTGGAACGGCGCGCGCGTGCTCACCGTGGCCCACAGCCCGCGACCCTTCCAGCCGCCGTTCGGGTTGTCGATGCGGCCGTCCATCCATTTCGTGTAGAAGCCGGTCGGATACGGCACGCGCAACACCACCCACTTGCCGTCTTTCAACGCCAGCAGCGCTTCCGACGCATTGCCGGTGTTGATCGGCACGTTCTTGCCGAGGCCGAGCGTATCGAACTGATCGACCCACGTGTAGTAGCTCGCCTCGACGCTGCCGCCGTCCCTCACGCCGCGGAACTGCGGCGCCGGCTCGGTGTAGAGCGTCCAGCCCTCGGGGCAATGCTGGCCGGTGGCCTTCGGTCCGTTGAGCGGGCCCTTGCACTTGCGGCGATCGAAACTTGCCAGATGGCCGCTCGACAGCGCCGACCAGAACACGCCGTTGCGATCGACGTCGCCGCCGCGCGGCGAGAAGCCGGGCGTCTTGGTATCGAGATACGGCGGCTCGTAGACTTCCGCCAGCGCCGTCTCGGGCGGGTTCGAGCCCGGCACGAGCCTTACGACCTGGCCGGGGTATCCAAGCACGGTGCCCCAGATGGCGCCGTCAGGCGCCGGCGCCACGGAATAGAACGCCGCGCCGAAGCGCTTGTCCTTGGTGGGGTCCACCGGCTGATCGGGCTCGACGTACGGATCGCGCTTACCGTTGCCGTTGGTGTCCATGATGAGCGCGGTCCAGCCCTGCGACTTCTGCGCGTCGCCGGTCTCGTCGTAGATCTTGCGGTTCAACCATCCGACGACCTGGCCGCCGCCGCTCGTCCACAGCGTATTGTTGGCATCTTCGGCAAACATCAGGTGATGCGTGCCGAAACAGGTGTCGATGTGTTTGATCTGCTTCGTCTTCGGGTCGTACATCAGAAGCTGGCGGCCGTTGCGCTGCAACGGAAACAGCTTGGCCGACGGATGCTCGGAGCCGGCCTTGCAGAACGCCGGGTTCTCCGGCCCGCGCACCGCGGAGGTCAGCCACAGGCGGCCGCGCTCGTCGAGCATCGGGTTGTGGACGTTGTTCTTGCTGGTCCAGATCGCCTCCTCGCCCCAGTACGGCGACGGCGCCGGAACTTTGTTGGAGGTGGCCGGCGTGTCGGGGTCCCGGACCGTGAGCTTGATCTGACTGATCGTGTTGGCCACTGGATCGAGCACCGGCGTGTAATCGGCGCTCAGCTCGAGCGCGCCGTAGAGCAGGCCGTTGGCGTTGAGCGTCGGGTTGCGCCGATCGGTCGACACCACATCGTGCAGGTACGCTTTCGGATCCGCCCAGTCCCACATCGAGATCACGGCGTTGCGCTCGATGCCCTGCGGGCGCGCCGGCGCCGGCGGCAGCTCGCCGCGGTTGATGCGATCGGTCCAATCGGCAAACAGCAGCAGCGCACGCTCCTTGCCGAGGTTGTTGAGGCCGCCGATCATGTTGCCGCCCGCCTGTCCCGACGCCAGGCGCCGTTCCCAGGCGTGCGCCAGCGACGGGAAGTTGCCGAGCTCTTTCGGGATCTCGCGCGTCGCCTTGGTGCCGAGCTGATGACATGCGGTGCAGCCGCCGGACTTGATCGAGCGCAGCCACTCGGCCTGGCTCTTGATCGCCGGGTTGATGCCGTTCCCGCCGGGACCGGTGCCAGGGAAGTCCGCGCCTTCGGGGACGCGCAACATCGCGAACCAGTTGGCAGCAGGGTAATACTGCGCGGCAGCATGCGCGCTCGGCGCGATCACGGCGGTCAGGTTCAACGTCTTGCCGGGTGCGGTCGTCACCTTGGATGAATCGACCAGGCCGTAGCCGCGGACCCACACGCTGTAGTTTGCCTTCGGAAGATCGGGCAGCAGATACCGGCCTTGATCGTCGGTCACCACCGTCCTGGAAAACTTCGTCGGCAGGTCGGTGGTTTCGGCGATCACCCAGACGCCCGCTTCGGGCCCTTTCGAGCTTCGGACGACGCCGGCGAGATCGTCGGCGTCCACCGCGACCGTCGCTTGTCGCGCGCTGATCGTGGTCAGCGAGACCGCCATCACTGCTGCGACACCTGCAACCATCATGCTCGTACGCAGCACGCTCGTCGTCATATGCGCTCCCTGTCCCGCTTTGGCCGCCTTCGCGCCGCAGCTCGCCGGGATCCCGCGCGAGCGAAGGCGGAGGCCTTCTGCTTTCTACCTTGTGCCTATTGCTGTTGGCGAGCGTCCATCGTCGTCCGGCGCTGCGCCTTTCGCTTCGCGAGTTCTTCCTGATACTGCGCATCGCTCAGGAATGCGACGTCGGTCCAGCCATGTCCCATCTCGTCCATCGTCCGGCTGCCCCAGCCGATCCACGCGGTCGGGTCGGGGTTGTGCTTGTTGTTCGCCGTGTTGTCGTGAATCGACACGGTGTGAAGGATCGTGCCGGCCGGGAACAAGTGCGGCGTCTTGTATTTGTATGTGATCTGCCAGTTCTGCTCGTAATGCGTCGCGCTCGTCAGCAGCTCGCGCCGGCCATCGAGGTGAATCGCTTCGAGCAGCATCTTCGAGCCGCGGAAGTGCATGTGCGGCTGGAAGCTGACGATCAGCGCCGGCTTCGGCAGCGGCCAGAAGCGTTCGTGCTGTACGACCGTGTTCGGGGGAATGCTGAGGAACGCGGCGGCATGGAGCGGGTTCTCCGCGATCAAGGCGCCGGTCGGCATCGACGGCTCGTCGATCGACAGCTTGACTCCGGCGCGCAGCAACAGGTCTTCGATGCGCTCGCGGTTCAGCACCCAGTCGTTGCCCACGCCGGTGCGGATGCGATGGGAGGTCACGGCGTACTTCGGCACGACGCCCTTCGGATAGAACTTGATGCCCACGCGCTGGCGGTCGAACGTCTCTTCGCCGTACGGATGGTAGTGTGCCTCGAAGCGGAACAGCGAGCCCTTCTTCAGGACCTTCGTGGTGCCGTCCGGGAAGATGTCGGCGTCGTTGCCGGCGCCGTACTCGATCAGGTCCATCGAGTTGCCGACGTTGGAGCCCATGCCGAGGCCAAGGCCGTCGGTGTCGATCCCTTCGGGCAGGTCCACATATACGTGCGAGTGATGCACCGCGCGATGCGCGTCCGGAATGATCTGCACCCACTTGACGTAGCGATCCTCGGTAATGCCCGGGTCGATGACCTCCTCGGGAGTGAAGTCGGGGCCCTCGGCCGGAATCGTGAAGCCCTTCGCCATGCGGACAACCAAGTCGGGCTCGCCGTAGGTCCACTCCGCGCTCGAGTCAAAGGTCCTCGCGGGCGGCGCGTCGGCCGCGCGCCCCTCCGGCGCCCCGCCATCCGCCCACGCCTTGATGAGCGCGATCTCGCGTGCGCTGGGCGACGGAT
>JANOZI010001043.1:0-5954 GCA_031429375.1 Acidobacteriota bacterium
TGTGCGACCGCGTGGCGATCATCGAGCACGGCCGCATCATCGACATCGACACGCCGCAGCGCCTGGTCGATCGCCATGTGCCGGGCCGAACGGTCGTGCTCGTCACCGAGGATCCGCTGGCCGAGGAGCGCTTTCGCGCCCTGCCGCACGCCGACACCGTGTCGCGTGCCGGCCGCCAGTACACGATCCTCGGCCGCGGCGACGGTTTTGTCACCGAGGTGATCCAGTGCCTGGCGGAACACCAGATGCGCGTGTCTGATTTCCGCACCGCGCTGCCGAATCTCGAGGACGTCTTTCTCACGTTAACCGGCCATTCGATTCGGGACTGAGGCACCCCTGAAGGGGTGCCCTACTACGAGGCACCCGTAAGGGGTGCCCTACGAGGCACGCCGTAAAGGGGTGTTACGAGGGAACATGCTGCGCGGCCTCATTCAATTGACCTGGCTCGAGATCAAGATCTTCCTGCGCGAGCCGCTCGGCGCCATCGGGACGATCCTGATTCCGGTCGTCGTGTTCCTCCTGGTGGGCCGCGCGATCGGCGGCAGAAGCACGCCGCCATCGCCATCGGCCGGGCTGTTCGTGCGAGAGGGCCTGCCCGTGCTGGTCGCGATCCTGATCGCGCTCAATGCGGTGCTGTCGCTCGTCACGATCATCTCGATCTACCGCGAGGGCGGCATCCTGAAGCGCCTTCGCGCCACGCCGCTGCGGCCGCACACCATCCTGAGTGCGCACGTGCTGGTGAAGCTGCTGTTCACCGCCGTCACGCTCACGCTGATGATGCTGGCGGGCCGGCGGCTGTTTCCACCCGGCACCGACGTGCCCGTGGTGTCGTTTTCAATTGCGCTGCTGTTCAGCACGCTGGCGATTCTGTCGATGGGTTTCGTGATCGCGAGCCTGGTGCCGACCGCGCGCTTCGCCCAACCGATCGGCGCCGTGATTTTCTACCCGATGTTTGCGTTGTCCGGTTTGTTCGTGCCGATCGAGGCGCTGCCGCGCAGCCTCCAGATCGTCGCGCATATGCTGCCGCTCACCTACGTGGTGTCGCTGTTGCGGGGTACCTGGACGGGAGCGGCGTGGACGGCGCACCTCGGCGACGTCGCGGCGCTGGCGGTCACGGGCATCGTGTGCGTCCTGGTCTCGGCGAAGGTATTTCGCTGGGAGTGAGAGAACACGCACATGTTGAATAACCAATAACCAATTACGAATAACGAAAGAGCCCGTTTTGGTTATTGTTAATTGGTTCTTTGTTATTTCTGCGAGTGCTCTCCGCGAAGGTGTTTCGGTGGGAATGAGCGTGGATGGTTAGTTGAATGTTGAAAGTTGAAAGTTTCAGTTTAGAGTTGCAGTTGCAAATTCCTTCGACCCGGGACAGGCCCGCGCAATGAGGAGAACGATGAGCCGAATGTTTGCGATTGTCGCGGTGACCGCCGCCACGCTGACGGTGGCCAGCGATAACGGGTGGTCGCAGCCGGGCCCCCAGCGCGGCAGCCGCGCTGGGGTGGAGTCGCGGTCGCTGCTCGAGATTCGCACGCTGTCGTCGCGGCCACAGTTCGCGAGCGGCGGCGATGCGCTGATCGAAATCACCGCCCCGGCCCCTTCGACTCGCGACAGTCTGCCCTCTGGGCAGACTGCTGCTCGCTCAGGGCAGAGCGGCACGCCGATCGCTGAGCTGAGGGTGATGCTGAACGGCCGGGACGTCACCAGCTATGTCAAGAACGACCCCGCCACCGGCAGTTATCGCGGCGTGATCGAAGGCATGGCCATCGGCGCGAACACGCTGCTGGCCACCGCGAAATCGGCAAAGGGCCGCCACGAGGCCAAGCTGACGGTCACCAACTATCCGATTACCGGACCGATCCTGTCGGGGCCGCACCTGAAGCCCTACGAATGCAACACCGAGCAGTCGGGGCTCGGCCCGGCGCTCGACGCCAATTGCTCCGCGCCGCGCAAGATCTGGTATCTCTATCGATCCACCGACAACACCTTCAAGCCGCTGGGCGATCCCGCCGGCGCGCGTCCCGCGGATCTTGCGACCACGACGACCACCGACGGCAAGACCGTGCCGTACATCGTGCGCGTCGACTCGGGCACGATCAACCGGGCGATCTATCAGATCGCGGTCCTCGACGATCCTTCGGCGACGGGAATGGACGCTGCGGCGTGGCAGCCGGGGGATGGATGGAACCGCAAGTTCGTCGTGTCGTTTGGCGGCAGCTCCGGCACCCAGTACATCCAGGGCACGATGGCGCCGCCGGTAGGCACCGGCGCCGGCAGCGGCGTCGTCAATCACGCGGCGCTCTCGAAGGGCTTCGGATACCTGATCTCGTCGGAGCTGGTGAATGGCCGCCGCGGCAACGGCGTGCTGCAAGGCGAGGCGCTGATGATGATCAAGGAATACATCACCGAGCGCTACGGCGTGCTCAAGTGGATGGCCGGCAGCGGCGGATCGGGTGGCGCGATCCAGCAGCTCGTGATCACGCAGATGTACCCCGGGTTAATGGACGGCCTGATGCCGAGCCTGACGTTCCCGGATTCGACGCTGCACACCATCGACAGCATCCTGCTGACCAACCTGTGGCCGAAACTCGACAAGGCGGTGTGGACACAGGACAAAATCACGGCGGTCGAAGGCTTCACCCCCGGCACGGCGCGGGCATGGAACGCCGCCTACGGCCGGCTGGGCGTGCCGAGTAACGCCGCCGGATGCGGGCTCGCCGACAAGACGCTGATCTACGACCCGGTGACCAACCCAAAGGGCGCGCGCTGCACCACGCAGGATATTCGCGTGAACATTTACGGCCGCGATCCGAAGACCGGTTGGGCGAGGCGGCCGACCGATAACGTCGGGCTGCAGTACGGCCTCGGCGCGCTGAACAGCGGCGCGATCACCGTCGACGAATTCCTCGAGGTCAACGAGAAGGTCGGCGGCACCGACATCGACGGCAAGATCGTGGCGGAGCGGACCGAAGGCGACCCGATCGCGCTCGGCGCGGCGTACGAAAGCGGCATGCAAGCGTCGTACAACGCCGCGCTCGCCAACGTGCCGATCCTGATGTCGCGCTCGTACAACGACCTGCGCGGCGACATTCACGACCGGCAGCGCGATTTCGTGGTGCGCGAGCGGCTCCAGAAGGCGAATGGCCGCTCCGACAACACGGTGATCTGGATCGCCAACACCGTGTCGCCGATCGCCGCCAGCCTCGACACCATGAGCGCGTGGCTCGACGCCATCGTCGCCGACCCGATGCCGCTGTCACCGGACAAAGTGGTGAAGCACAAGCCCGCGGCCGCCGTGGACACCTGCTGGGACACCACCGGCGCGAAGATCGTGGAGCCCGCGGTGTTCGGCGCCGACAACAAGTGCAACGCGCTCTATCCGATTCACAGCGAGCCGCGCCTCGTGGCCGGCGCGCCCCTGGCCAACGACGTGATGAAGTGCCAGCTGAAGCCGGTGAACTTCGCCGACTACAAGGTGCCGTTCAGCGATGCCCAGAAGGCGAAGGTGACGGCCGTGTTCGCAACCGGGGTGTGTGATTTCAGCAAGCCGGGCGTGGGGCAGGTGCCGATTAAAGGAACGTACCGGACTTATTGATTTTCCTGGGCGGCTCCTTCGGATCTCTCGGAAGACGAGGCGGCACCGGCGGAATCGGATCGAACGTGAATCGGACCGTGTCGGCCGCTTCCTCCTCAGGCGTGGACGTCACCGCCGCGGCAGGCTCGCGCGTGGGACTGGGATTTCCATCAGCCTGCGCCGCGACCGGTGCGGGCGCCTCGATTTCCGGTTCGGGCTGACGCGGCACGGAGTCCGCCGTCATAGGCGGCGTAGCTGGTCCCGGAGCCGGAACCCTGGCGGGCTCACGCTGCGGCAACCTGTCACCGAGCGTCGATCTAAACCAGCCGGCCAAACCACCGCGAGTCTCCCGGACTTCCGGCGTGAGTGCGCGGACTTTCGGCTTATGGACTCGTGGCGACAAACCTTCAGGTTTGTCGAAATCGGCGCGCGGCTGTCCGATCGCAGGAGCAACGGGCCCGGGTGCCTCATACGGTGGGGGCGCCGGATCGGGTATCGGCGCGGCAGGAGGGTCCGACGGAATCCCGGTTTGGGCGGCATCGAGTGCCGCGAGCTCCGCGGCCACCCAATTGAATTCCTGTTCGCCCTCACGGGTCTTCGCTTTTCCACCTGCTATCGCGCGTAGTTGGCCAACATCAGGCGAGGCCGCTGATGTGTTCATCCACTCGGTCACGCCATCGATATCGAGCGGTGCGGGAGCGGCCGGTTCAGCGACGGCCCCTGGGATATCGTCGAACTCGAAGTCGTGGACGCCCATCTGCTTGGACAGGGTGTGGTGCACGACCGTCTCGGAAGGCTCGGCCGCCTCGGCCGCGGGGCTCTCGAACTCGATCTCGTCGAGTCCCATATCGTCTTGTAACCGCTCGAGGTTCGCGCGCCACGGCGTCTGCGGCACGGCCGCCGGATCGACGGGTTGACGCGGCGCGATGTCGTTGGCCAGGTTGGGTACGGCGGTGGCCGGCGGAGCAGAAGAGTCCGGCGTCGCGCCGCGCGCCTGCTCGTACGCGGTGATGGCCTTCGCGACGGCGTCGTTGACGATTTGCTCCAGCGCTTCCGGCGAGACGGTGACGTCACGGCGGGCCACCTCTTTCATCGAGTCATCGATGAAGTCGAAGGCGGAATGCAGGTCGCTCAGTTCCGAAACCGGGTTCGTGCCCTGATCGTCGGGCTTTGCGCTGTCCGAGGCTCCTTTGCCTCGCGTGTCGTCGTGACCCATCGGATCCAGCTTACCGCCAATTACCGGCCCTCTTAGCCGGGCCGTAAGCCTGCAAGTGCCTTGACACCGGTATGGCGCGGGCCGTATACCTCTGCTGATGCGAAGCGTCTTCCTTGTCGTGGCGATGGCCCTGGGCTCCGGTGCTCCGCAGGAACCGGTGATCAACCGCAGCGCGCCGATGACGTTGACCGGCGAAATCGTCGATATCTCCTGTTACAAGCAAAAAGGCGTGGCCGCCGGCACCGGCGCGGCGCACGTTGACTGCGCCAAACTGTGTGTGCTCGAAAAAGGCGCGGCGCTCGGCATCCTCAGCGATGGCGACGGGCTGTTCCGGATCTGGGGGACCGCGGCGCGCGACAAATACTTAAAGGTGCAGCCGTTCATCGGGCAAACCGTTGTCATCACCGGCGCGGAAGTGACGCTGTCCAACAACTACGACGTCCGTTCGTTCGATCTGCAGACCATCAAGATCGCGAAGAAAAGTCAGTAGCATGTGGGGACAAACCTTTAGGTTTGTCTGAAGGAGAACACAATGAGCGCAAGGTCATTCGTCGTCGGCGTGCTCGGCGGGCTGGTGGTGCTGATTGCGGCCGACGCGAACGTGAGCGGCGCCGGTGGGCAGGCCCGCGCCGCGGGTCCCGCGCCGAGCGCGGTCACCTACACCAAACACGTCGCGCCGATTCTTCAGCGCTCGTGCCAGACCTGCCATCGTCCCGGCACCAACGCGCCGATGTCGCTGCTGACGTATGAGGATGTGCGGCCGTGGGCCCGCGCCATCAAGGCGCGCGTGACGGGGCGCATCATGCCGCCGTGGCACATCGAGCGCAACGTCGGCATCCAGCAGTTCAAAGACGACCCGTCGCTGACCGACGAAGAGATCGCCACCATTGCGGCGTGGTCCGACGCCGGCGCGCCGCGCGGTGACGCCGCCGACCTTCCGCCGGCGCCGTCGTTTCCCGATGACGAGGCGTGGCACATCGGCAAGCCGGACCTGATCGTCGAGATTCCCAGGAACCACGTCGTGCCGGCGAACGCCGCCGACCTGTGGATTGATTACATCGCCGATTCAGGGCTGACTGAGGATCGCTACCTGCAGGCGGTGGAAGCCAAGCCCGGCCCCGGCGCGCGCGCGGTGGTGCATCACCTGCTGACGTATTTGATCCAGGA
>JANOZI010001044.1:0-4318 GCA_031429375.1 Acidobacteriota bacterium
GGCGCGTAGAGACAATCCGCGCCGGCTTCGGCATAGGCGGTGAGCCGACGGATCGTTTCCGCCAGGTCCGGGCGGCCGACGATGAAGCCTTCCGAGCGAGCGGTGAGGACGATCGGCGTCGCACCGTCATCAATCTCGCGCCTAACTGCCTTGATCCGCTGGACCGATAGCGCGAAGTCGAACAGCGGATTCGCGGCAGTGCCCGTCGAGTCTTCGATCGAAATGCCGGCGACCCCGGTCGTGATCGCGCGCGCGACGTTGGCGGCCACGCCTGAGGGCTCGATCGCGAAGCCGCCTTCGAAGTCCGCGTTGACGGGGATGTCGACGGCATCGACGATGGCTCGAAAGTGGGCCAGCGCCTCATCGATCGAGACGCCATTGTCCGCCCGGCCGATCGACCACGCGAATCCTGAGCTGGTGGTGGCGAGGGCCTTGAATCCGAGTTGCGCCAGCACGCGCGCGCTACCCGGATCCCACGGATTCGGAATCACGAAGCACCCGGACTCGTGGAGCTTCTGAAATGCTTGACGACGGTCTGCGGCGAGCGTCACCGCGCTGTGACCTTCATGAGCTCGGTAATTTCCAGGGTCGGCCAATCTTCCTTGTTAGCGTCGGTGGGCGTCGCGGTGATCTTGAATCCGGTCGCGCCGTTCACCTCCGCCGTGAAGGTATAACCACGCTGCTCGGTGCCGCCCGGTAAGAGGCTGTCTTCACTCAGCTGCTCGAGCGTGGCGTACTTGCCATGCGTCGCCATGTATTGCTTCTCGGTCTGGCCGATCGCCAGCAGCCGCTGCCGGATCGCGACGGTGTCAATCTGTTCTTGCGGCGACGTGTCGCCAAGACTGCTGGTCGCAGAGCGCTGATAAATGTAGAAACCGCAGCCGAGAACAACGAGCAAACCGATGAGGCCGAGGGCACGCATGATGAGCCTCCAGAGGTGACGCGTGTGAACTGCGACTCATTGTGCGCCAGCCGCGTTCTGCTGTAAACGACTGTCGAGCCGACGGCGAGCCCGACGCCCTAGCCGAGCTTCACCGGCGTCAGTCGTCCTCGGCGTACCAATCCTCGTGCGGCGACCATTGGTCACAGCGCAGGCACGACGTCCACCGCCATTGATGCGCACAACCGGGGCATCGTCCACGCGTCGCAAATGTGTTCCACGCCGCCCCGCACGCGTCGAACGGCGGCTCGGGTCCATCGCCGCTCCAGCACACCCATCGATCCGCCCCCTGCGGCTGCCATTGACAGCGCGGACATCGGATGCGGTAGGTCGATTCGGAGTCAGCGGGCCGGGTCGCGTCTTTCGTGAACTTGCTCGGCGCGCCGGCCTTCTTGAAGAGGTGCCATTCAGATGCAGCTGGCTCGAGAGTTGTAATCTGCACAGTCCGATTTTACGACGAGCGTGAGCGAGAGAGACCTACGAGCCGCCAAAGGCGGCGAGTCTCACGCCGAGCCTGGCGAGGCGTCCCAGGAGGCGCGACTTATCTGCCGTAGGACGGAGCGCGACGGTGGACGCGCCGACTCCCACGAGGCCGCGCAGCGGCCGAGTCCTTTGAAGTTGACCTTCGGGGCGCGGTGAGACAGATTGTAACGCCCACGACTCACGAAGGCCGTGGCTGTTTCTTAGGGAGTGAACAGTGAATGTGAACAACCGGTGGTTCCAGCTCGGGGCATCGCTCATCGCGATGATCATGATCGCGAACCTGCAGTATGCCTGGACGCTGTTCGTCAAGCCGATGCAGGCCGCCCAGGGCTGGGGCCTGGCGGACATTCAACTGGCGTTCACGTTGTTCATCCTGTTCCAGACGTGGGTGCAGCCGCTCGACGGCTGGCTGATCGATCGGCTCGGCCCGCGCGGCTTCATCAGCGCGGCCGGGTTGTTGTGTGGCTTTGGTTGGGCGGGGCTCGGCTATGCCACCACGCTGCCGCAGCTGTACACGCTGTACTGCATTGCAGGCGTAGGAGCGGCGTTCGTATATAGCGGATCGATCGGGTCGGCGCTCAAGTGGTTCAAAGACAAGCGCGGGCTCGCCTCCGGCATCATGGCGGCCGGCTTCGGCGGCGGCACGGCGCTCTTCATCCCGATCATTTCCTCGACGATCGAATCGCGGGGCTACCAGACCGCCTTCGTCGCTACGGGCTTGTTCCAGGGCGTGATGATCCTGCTGGTCGCCCAGTTCCTCCGGCATCCGCCGCCCGAACCTGCTTCAGCAGCGAAGCCCGCCGGCGCGGGATCGCAGCTGGGCAAGCGCCACTTCACCACCCTCGAGATGCTGCGCACGCCGCAGTTCTACGTGATGTACGTGATGTTCGTGCTGATGGCGACGGGCGGATTGCTCGTGACCGCGAACGCGGGCCCGATGGCGCGATCGTGGGGACTGACGGCGGCGGCGCTCACGCTGGCGGCCACGCTCAGTCCGCTGGCGAACGGCGCGAGCCGGATTTTCTGGGGCTGGGCATCCGACAAAATCGGCCGGGAGACGGCGATGGTCGTCGCGTTCGTGCTGCAGGCGATCTGCCTGTTCCTGGTGGTGGCGATCGGGCAAACCTCCGGCGCGATGTTCGCGCTGACCCTCGTGCTGGTGTATTTCACCTGGGGTGAGATTTATTCGTTGTTCCCGTCGACGTCGGCCGATTACTTCGGGTCGAAGCACGCCACCTCGAACTACGCGGTGCTCTACACCGCCAAAGGCGTGGCGTCGATTATCGGCGGCTGGTTCGGCGCATTTCTGTACGAGCAATCGGGCAGCTGGTCGATGGGTTTCTACGGCAGTGCGGTAATGGCGCTCATCGCCGCGGCGATGGCGGTGGGCCTGCGCGCATCCCGCCAGAAGGCCATAACAACGTAGGGCGCCCCTTTAGGGGTGCCTTGGGTGCCTGGTCGATCATCCGCGACCGCTGCCGGGCAGGAATCGTCCAGTCCGCTCGAGATACGCGCGATACGGATCGCCGAAGCGTGCCAGCAGCTTCTCTTCCTCGATTCGCGTCCGGACCACGAGCATCGTGACGAGCACCACGCCGGCGGCGAGCATGAACCAGTTGGCGGCGACCAGGCCGAGCGACAACACCATCAGGAACACGCAGAGGTAGAACGGGTGCCGGACCCATCGATAGGGGCCGCGCGTCACCAGGGTGTGCGCCTCGCGCGTCACCACCGTGTCCGTGAGGTTCGGGCCAAGCGTGTTGAGCGTCCATGCCAGCAGCACCGGAGTGACGAAGCCCACCGCCACGCCGGCCCAGCGGAGCCCAACGGGAAGCGGTAGCGAGGCCCAGGCCATCCGGGCCGGATTGATCATGAAGGTGATCGCGCTGAGCCACAGCGCGAGGCCGGCCAGTCGCAGCGTCACCAGGATGAACAGGCCTTCCTGCATCCGATCGAGCTGCTCTCCCGTCGACTGCGATTTGATCCGGAACGGCAGCGCAATCATCATCATGACCACGAAGATCGCGATCACGTACGGCCGGAAGACGGCGTCGGCATCCATGGCTGGGAGCCTACACCGGATGGACTAAATGTTTGTCCCCACCGCCGGTACCGAAGCCGACATCGCCCCCGCCCAGCGGCCGAGATCGAAATGGATGCCCAATTGGTCGAGGATGCGCGCGACCGAGTGGTTGACGATCTCATCGATCGAGCGCGGCTGCGTGTAGAAGGCGGGGACCGGCGGGCAAATCACCACGCCCATGCGCGACAGCCTCAGCATGTTCTCGAGGTGGATGTCGCTGAGCGGCACTTCGCGGACGGCGAGCACCAGCTTGCGCCGCTCCTTCAACACGACGTCGGCGGCGCGGTGAATGAGGTTGTCGCCGAACCCTTGTGCAATCGCCGCCAGCGTGCGCGCGCTGCACGGCGCCACCACCATGCCCATGGTGAGAAACGATCCGCTGGCGATGGCCGCACCCTGGTCGGTGAGCGGGTGCACCACCGACGCCAGCTTGCTGACCTGGTCGGGGGTGTACGGAGTTTCGTGCACGAGCGTGCGCGCGCCCCATCGGCTCATCACCAGGTGCGTCTCGATGTCGGTGTCGCGCAACATCTCGAGCAGCCGGACCCCGTAAATGGTCCCGCTCGCGCCCGTGATGGCCACGATCAGCCGGCGTGGTGATGCGTCGAGGACTGGCAGCGATGCCATCACCAAACTGTACCACCCTTCGACTCGGCGTTGGCCGCTGCACGGCGAACCCCTCGCTCAGGGCAGGCCCTTCGACTCGGCGTTGGCCGCTGCACGGCGAACCCCTCGCTCAGGGCAGGCCCTTCGACTCGGCGTTGGCCGCTGCACGGCGAACCCCTCGCTCAGGGCAGGCCCTTCGACTCGGC
>JANOZI010001045.1:0-13107 GCA_031429375.1 Acidobacteriota bacterium
GGTGCCTCCGAGGACGCTACACATGCAGGTCCACCCGCTCATCATTGCCCTACCGTTATCGCCGAAGGGTTGCCGCTTGTCAAGCAGGCGGGTCTCAAGACCCGCCGCTACTTCCACTGGGATGCCGTTTCCTTCGCGAACGCATCGAAACTCCTCATGGGATGGCCCAGTAACTTCTCGGTGGCCTCGCGCTCGCCTGGGCCGGCTTTGAGCCCGTGCTTCTGGAAGAACGCGTACATCATCTTGAAGTCGAACACCATCCACGGCGGCAGGTACTTCAGGCTGCCCTGTTCCCACGACTCGAGGTCGTCGCCGAGATAGGCGATGGGCTTGCCCAGGTGCTTCGACCAGGTCGCGGCCGTCGAGGCGCCGGTCTCGGAGGTCGGCCCGGCCAGGATCACCGTCTTGCCACTGGCGCCGCCGCCGTCGAGTGCCTTGGCCGCCGCGTCCGCGATATCGCGAATGTCGACCCGGTCGGTACCCACACTGCCGAGGGGCTGCGGATACACGCCGTATTGCTGCATCGGGTCCTTGAACCAATAGTCGTTCTGGTAAAAGTTATTCGGCTGCAGGATCGTGTAGTCGATGCCCGACTGCTTGATCGCCAGCTCGATCGCGACCTTCGAAGCAAAATGCGGCAGGTGCGGCGCGCGCTCGACATGCTGCACCGACAGGTGCACCAGCTTCTTGACGCCGTGCTGCTTCGCCCATTCCAGCGCGAACAGCCCTTCCTGCGTTTCGGTCGAGCTCACCGCGTTCAACAGGAACACCGCATCCATGCCCTTGAATGCATCACCCACCTGGTAGGGGTCGTTGAGATCGCCGATTCTCGCCTCGACACCGGCCGGCAGGTTCTTGGCCTTGTCGGCGCTGCGCGTGAGCGCCGCGACCGACGCGCCGTCTTTCAACAAGGTCTGCACCACGGCGCTTCCGACCGATCCGGTTGCGCCCAACACCAGTACTTTCATCACGACCTCCGTAACTGTCTTTTTGAATAAGCCAACCACACGCGAACGCCCAGCAGCGCCGCCACGATCACACCGTAGTAAATCGGATTGGTGGCATCGAGCTTCACCTTCCAGAAGTAGTGCAGCACCGCCGCCATTGCGGTGACGTAAATCAGCTTGTGCAGCAGGTTCCAGCGCTTGCCACCCAGCCGCCGGATCCATCCCGTCGTCGAGGTGATGGCCAGCGGAATCATCAGGACGAACGCCGTAAACCCGGCGGTAATGTAGGGCCGCTTCAACACGTCCTGCCACATCGCGGCGAAGTCGAACTGGTGATCGAGAAAGAAGAAAATCGTGAAGTGCACCGTGCCGTAAAAAAACGCGAACAGCCCAATCAACCGGCGATAGTTGATCAGTTGATTGACGCCGGTCAACCACCGCACCGGCGTGATCGCCAGCGTGGCCACGATGAAGCGCAGCGTCCAGATGCCGGTCGTGTTGGTGATGTCTTCAACCGGGTTGGCGCTGAGCTCGTTGCGGACGAAGTGATAGATCAGAAGCACGAGCGGGGTCAGGCAGGCGACCCAGACGGCGGGCTTGAACACCCGCCGCCGCAGTTGAATTTGTGTCACTGGATTTTCAGGCCGCCCTGAAGGGCGGCCCTACGACAGCATTGAATTGGTGTCACTGTATGTTCAGGCCGCCCTGAAGGGCGGCCCTCCGACAGCCGGCATCACTCAATAGGACTTGCGGAGATCCATGCCGGCATAGAGCGACGCGACCTGGTCGCCATAGCCGTTGAACATCAACGTCTTGCGCTTGAAGAACTCGCCGAGCCGGCGCTCGCTGCCCTGCGACCAGCGCGGGTGGTCGACCTGCGGATTGACGTTGGCGTAGAAGCCGTACTCGGACGCCTGCTGCTGCTTCCAGGTATTGAGCGGCTCGTTCTCGACGAAGCGGACGCGGACGATCGACTTGATGCTCTTGAAGCCGTACTTCCAGGGCAGCACGAGCCGGATCGGCGCGCCGTTCTGGTTGGGTAACACTTCGCCGTAGAGCCCGAGCCCGAGCAGCGCGAGCGGATGATTCGCCTCGTCCATGCGCAGCCCCTCGACGTAGGGCCACTGCAGCGCCGGTTCGGTCTGCCCCGGCATCTGCTTGGGATCGACCAGCGTCTTGAACTCGACGAACTTCGCCTTGGTCGTCGGCTCGAACCGCTTCAGGAACTCGCCGAGCGGATAGCCAATCCACGGCACGACGATCGACCACGCCTCGACGCAGCGATGGCGGTAAATCCGCTCTTCGAGCGGCGCCCACTTCATGATGTCTTCGATGTTGTAGGTGCCCGGCTTGCCGCACTGCCCATCCACCACCACGCTCCACGGCCGCGGCTTGAGCGTGTGCGCGTACTTCCCCGGGTCGGCCTTGTCGAGGCCGAACTCGTAGAAATTGTTGTAGGTGGTGATGTCCTTGTAGGAGTTGAGCTTTTCGTCGGTGCTGAACGGGCTCTTCTTCAGGTCCGTCAGCTTCTGCGCTTTGGGATTCTGCGCCGCCAGCGTCGACGTGCCGGTGAAGTCGAGGCCATTGGCCGCCACCGCGACCGCCGTGCTCCCCGCCACTGCGAGGAATTCACGCCGCCGGAGATAGAGCGACTTCGGCGTCACGTCGGATTCACGAAGATCGGGCGACTTCTTGATCAGCATAAAATCTCCGGGCGGGTCTCTCCGAAGGCGGGTCTCAAGACCCGCCTCTACACGATGATACCGCAGCCTACCCCTGAGACGCCGGTGGAGGCCGGGCGTTTCACAGTGGTAGCCTTCGTCTATGGCCGACGCCGCACTTTCCGCCCTGCTCTCATTGGCGTCGCACGAGCTGCGCGGCCCCGCCGGCGTGATCCGCGGCTACCTCCGGATGCTGGAGGGCGACCCGACACTCGGCGAGCGGCCCCGCCGCGTCGCCGGCGACGCGAACCGGGCGGCCGATCGCCTGGTGACGCTCCTCGACGAGATTGTCGAGCTCGCCCGGCTCAACGACCAGACGCTGCGCCCGGCGCTGCGAGCGATGTCGCTGCGGTCGATCCTCAACCAGGCGGTACAGGCCGTGACCCTGCCGCCCGAATACGAAGTCGACCTCGACGTCGTCGCGCCCTCCGACGTCCGGCGGCGCGTGGATGAGCCGCGGCTGCGCGCAGTCTTCGAGACGCTGATCTTTACCCTGTTGCGGGGGCACTCGGGCGCGGCCACGATTGAGCTCCGGCTCGTCAAGGGCCGCTCGTCGACGCTGATCACCGTCACACCGCAGACGCTCGGCCATGGCACGGTGGTCGATCGGGCGCTCGATCTGTCGCGCGGCGGCACGGGACTACGGCTGCCGATCGCGGAAGCGGTCGTGCATATGCACGGCGGACGATTGCGCGAGCGATGGATCGCCGGCCGCTGGGCGGGGTTTGCCGTCAAGCTAAAGTGAGCACACATGTCTGATCCATCCGACGACCTCGAGGCGATCATCGGCGAACTGGACGCGGCGATGACCGCGGTTTCGCAGGGAGACGATGGACCGATCGAAGAGTGGCTGAGGGAAGTGGTCCGCCGCAAGGGCAGCGACCTGTTGCTGGTCGCGGCGAGCCCGCCGGCGATCAGGGTTGACGGCCGGCTGCAGTCGATCGGCGAGGAGACGCTCGACGGCGAGGAGATTGAAACGATGGTCCTGCCCTACTTGCCGGCACACGCGGTGCGGCAGTACCGCGAGACTGGAATCGCGGACGCCTCGCTGCGCGTTTCGGCGCTGGGACGCTTCCGCGTCAACCTCCACCACGAGCGCGGTCGCGCGGCAGCGGCCATCCGGGTGCTGCCGGCCAACATTCGCACGCTCGCAGAGCTGAACCTGCCGCCCGAAATCGAGGGCTTGTCGCGGCTCGGCCGCGGCCTGGTGCTGGTCGGCGGCGCGACCGGCTCGGGCAAGACGACGACCCTGGCCGCATTGGTCGATGCCATCAACCGCCGCGAAGCGAAGCACATCATCACGGTCGAGGATCCGATCGAGTACGAGCACGCGCACCAGGCGTGCTTGATCGAGCAGGTCGAGGTCGGCATCGACGCACCGGATTTTCCGACCGCGCTGCGCGCCGCGGTCCGGCAGGCGCCCGACATCCTGGTGATCGGCGAAATGCGCGATCACGAATCGATGCGCATCGCGCTCTCGGCGGCCGAGACCGGCCACCTCGTGTTCAGCAGCCTCCATACCACCGACATCGCCTCGACCGTCGGCCGGATTTGCGATTCGTTCCCGAACGAGCGGCAGAACACGATCCGCCAGGAGCTGTCGCTCGCGCTCTCGGCCGTCATGACGCAGACGCTGCTGCCCAAGACCGGCGGCGGCCGCGTGCCGGCGGCGGAGCTCTTGATGATCGGCTACGGCGCCCGGCAGCACATCCGGAAGGATGCGCTGCAGCACCTGCACCAGGAGATCACGATCACGCGCAAGGCGGGATCGATCACGCTCGAAGAGTCGCTGGCGCGCCTGGTGAGATCGGGAGACATCACGCGCGCCGATGCGATGGCGCGGTCGGGCCATCCGGACGAAATGGAAAACTTGTTGCGTTAAGTTCAGGAGAGACAATCAGGGGATCAGAAGATCAGGAGGCATTCTTTCTCCTGATCTTTAGCTACCTCCTGATCTCCTATTTCACTTGGTCCCACCGCTTGCCTTCCGCCATCGCGCGCGCGAAGCAGGCTTCGGCGCGCGCGTACGCTTCACGTTGCGCGCCGGCAGACAAGGGACGCAGCAGCTCGGCATCGCCCGGGCACTTCACACGCGCCGGACGATCGCCCTTCTTCGCCGTGTTCGCGAAGTACGCCGCCGCACCCTCACGCACCCACACCGCTCGCCCCGCCAGCGCATCGTCGATCACCGCGTGCGCCACCTCATGGCGGACCGCGCGCTCCAACTGGCCCTGTTGCTTCAGCATTCCGATCGGCAGCAGATCGATCGCCGCCCCGTCGGTCGCACCGTTGACCCACCACGGTTGTCCGGTGGCGCGCCCGAAGCTCTCGATGTCGGGGTGGACCGTGACGCGCAGGGGGGCCGTCGCGCGCGCGCCGGTTGCCTCTGCGACCTCATCGCGGCTCTTTCGAATCAGCGTCAGCAGCGCCACGCGCTCGTTTTCTTCCGATTTTGGCAGCGCCAACGTGATATCGGTTGCAGCAAGCAGGGCGGACGTGGCAAACCGCCTGCCCTGAGCGAGGCGGACGTCACGCGTGAGGTCCGCCGAGTCGAGGGGCGCGGGTCCAACCGTTAAGCCAGGAAAATAGAAGCGGAGAATTTGGTCCGCCGTGGCGCCGCGCGCCGCGCGATGGCCCGCGCCGATCACGCACAAGCCCACGCCGTGGCCGTACCCTCGGCCACGGAACCGGTATCCGCCTTTGGTCCGCTCGAGGTCGAACGCCGTGCTCTTCAGCGCCTGCCAGCCGGCGATGCGGCCGACGGCCATGCGGAACTCGTGGCCGCTGATCTCGGACGGGGTGAAGCCCTCGGCACGAATCCGCGCGACGCGTTCCGACTTGTTCCTCGACAGGATGCGAAGATCGCGCAACGCCGACCCGCGCAGGCCCGCCGCGCGCAACGCCCGCTCCAGGTCGCTTGCCTTGATCTCACTGCTCCAACCTGGCTCGCCCGCGCACGCGTCATCGTCGAGCGACGGCTCGTAGGCGTAATCGATCGCGCCGGGCCAGACCTGCGACGCGAGTTCGGAGTGACCGCCGCACCAGGCGGAATAAAACACCAACGCGGGCTGCCCCTGGTGCAGGAGCATACGGCCCGCAGTGGCGTCAGCGGCGCGCCTCGTCATGGCCGTGGCCGGACGCAGCACCTGGCAGTGCGTGGTGTCGCACAGGTCGAAGCCTTCGCGGCGATGCCGGTTCCGATTCGCGATCGCAAACGTGCGCGCGGTGATCGCCAGCGCCTGTTGGGCCGCATCCGCGGCCGCCGGTTGGCCCTCACCGGCCAGCACCTGGGAGATGTAGTCATCAACAGGCAGGACTTCTACGTGGGTTCGCCCGTGAGGTAGCGAAC
Source organism: Acidobacteriota bacterium (assembly GCA_031429375.1). GTDB lineage: Bacteria > Acidobacteriota > Vicinamibacteria > Vicinamibacterales > UBA2999 > 12-FULL-67-14b. The sequence continues at coordinate 6,018 of JANOZI010001045.1, forward strand.
GACCCAAGCGGATCGGTGCCAAGGGTGCCAAAGGTGCCTGAGGTGCCAAGGGGGTTGGTGCCTTGGGTGCCTGTGCCAGAGGTGCGACGGAGTGCAGGGCGGCGATGACGGCCACCACCGCTAGCGCGATGGCGCCGCGGCGCCGGCTCACAGCTTGGTCTGGCAATTAGGCCGGCACCGGCACGGAATCACCTTGTCGCCTTCCGTGTTGTAGTCGTACACCAGCTCCTGTCCCGGGCTGATCGCCTTCGCCGCGCGGATCCAGATCGTCTTGGTCTTGGCGTCCACCTCGATCCAGCAGTTCGGGGTGCAGGAATGATTGATGAACCGCGCGATGTTGCCGCCGACCGCGGCATCGCGGCTCCAGGCGCGGTTGACGCGGAACACCCAGATGCAGCCTTTCTTCAGGTAGCGATCCTCGCGCTTCTCGCTCACCTTGTTGCTGACCAGCTCACCGGCGTAATCGATGATCCGCTTGTTCTTGTTGATCGGCTCCTTCGCGAACACGCCGAAGCCGTGCAGTTTGGATTTCTTGCGTTGGATTTTAGGGAGGACCGCCGCTCTGGACATGTCTGGAGAGTGTAACAAGAGGAGTGATACATTGTCGCGCGAGAGGTGACAACGTGCGAGGCTATTTCACTGCTGTGCTCATGACCATGGCGCTCCTGGGGGTGACCGTGCAAGGCCAACGACAAGTGTTTCCTGGAGCCGGGCAGCTGCCCTTCAGCGCGGCGACCAAGGCGGATGGATTGATTTACGTGGCCGGCACGCTGGCCACCGAGGGCGACATCAAGGCCCAGACCAAAAGCGTGCTCGATCAAATCAGCCAGACGCTGGCCAAGGCCGGCTCGAGCCTGTCGATGGTGGTCGCGGCCCACGTCTATGTGAAGAATGCCGCCGACGCGGCGGGCATGACCGAAGTGTGGCGGCAGACCTGGCCGAAAGACGCCCCGACCCGCACCACCGTGGTGTCCGACTTCGTCCAGCCGGGCGCGCTGGTCGAGATCTCCATGGTCGCGGTGCCAACCGGCGGTGAGCGCGTGATCGTCACGCCGGCCGGCTGGTCGACGGCCAATCCGTACAGCTACGCCATTCGCTCGGGCGACAGCCTGTTCATGTCAGGCCTGGTGGCGCGCGGCGCCAAGGACAACCAGCCGATCGAAGGCGACATGACCACGCAGACCAACGCGATCATGGCGAACGCCGCCGAGCTGCTGAAGGCCGCCGGCTTCGGCTTCGAGCACGTCGTCGCCAACCGTGTTTACATTACCGACGGCGCGCAGTTCCAGGAGATGAACAAGGCGTACGTGCCGCACTTTCCGAAGGATCCGCCGGCACGCGCGACGGTGATCGTCGGCCTGCCCGGACCGACCTACAAGGTCGAGATCACGATGACGGCCAATCGCAAGCCCAAGCAGGCCTTCACGACGCCGGCCGCCGACGGCACGCCCGGCAAGCCGAGCCCGACGCTAAGCAGCGCCATCAAGGTCGGCAACCGTCTGTATATCGCGGGGCTGCTCGGGAACAACGCCACCAACAAGGGCGACATGGAAGCGCAGACCAGGGAACTCATGGCGCGCGTCGGCCGCACCCTGACTGCCGCCGGGTTCGGTTGGGAGGATCTCGTCGACGGCATCGTCTACATCACCGACATCGCCAACTTCGGCGCGATGAACAACGGCTATCGATCCGTGATCACGAAGGACTTCCCTGCCCGCGCGACCGTCAAGGCCGGTCTCGTCGGCGCCGATGGCCTCGTCGAGATCATGTTCGTGGCGTCGAAATAACCTCGGCGGCGCGGTTGAGCGCGTCCTGCACGGTGGTGCAGATGTTGCGTTCGCCGAGCCGCTGATGAAACTCCGCCTTCCGCATCGCCCCGGCGGGCTGCGCCGGGGCGCCGCAGATGATCAGCGTGCGACCCTTGGCCTTGAGCTCAGCCGCCAGCTCCTCGATGGCGGCCAGGCCCGTGGCGTCCACGGCCGTCATGTTCCGCAAGCGCAACAGCACGATCGGCGGCAGGGTGTCGACCTGCGCGGCAATGTCGTGCAGCTTCGTGGTCGATCCGAACAGGAACGGCCCGTGGATGCGGAAGATCGCCACGTAATCCGGAATCACCTTGTCTTGCAGGCTGTGCGCGCGGCCGGCCTCGATGTACGCCGGCGTTACCCTCGACACCGTCGTGGTGCGCGCGACGCGCCGGATGAAGAGCAGCGCGGCCAGCACCATCCCGACCTCGACGGCCACCGTCAGATCCGCCAGCACGGTCAGCGTGAACGTCGCCAGCCAGACCACCACGTCGGCGTAGGTGTGCTTGACAATCTCGCCGATCTCCCGCCACTCGCCCATGTTCCAGGCGACCACGAAAAGAATTGCGGCGAGTACCGGCATCGGCACGTAAGCGGCCCAGCGCGCGCCGAACAGCAGCACGCCAAGCAACGTGAAGGCATGGATGATGCCCGACAGCGGCGACCTCGCGCCCGAGCGGATGTTGGTCGCCGTGCGCGCGAGCGCGCCGGTCGCCGGCAAGCCGCCAAAGAGCGGCGAAATGACGTTGGCGACGCCCTGGGCGAACAACTCGGTGTTGGGGTTGTGGCGATCGCCGCCCATCCGATCGGCGACGACGGCCGAGAGCAGCGATTCGATCGCCCCGAGCATCGCAACGGTCAGCGCCGGCGACAGCAGCGTCAGCACGAGGCTTGGCCGAAAGACCGGGATCTGAAAATCCGGAAAGCCGGAGGGGATGCCGCCGAATCGCGATCCGATCGTGGCGACATCGAGTTGGAGGGCCGCCGCCGCGACCGTGCCGGCAAACAACGCGACGATGTAGGCGGGCACCCGCTTCAGGTACCGGCTCCACACGATCAGCAGCCCCAGCGTCGCGCTCCCTAACGCGACGCTGTCTGCCGACACCGACGCAAGATGAGCGCCGATTACCTGCAGGCGCCCGATGAACTCGCCCGGCACGTCGACCTCGAGGCCGAGAAAGTCTTTGAACTGCGTGCTGATGATGACGAGCGCGATGCCGTTGGTAAAACCGATGATGACCGGCTTGGGAATGTACCTCACCGCGGTGCCGCTGCCGGTGAGGCCCATTACCATCAGGATCACGCCCGCCATCAGCGTGCACATGAACAGGCCGTCGATGCCGTAGGTGGCGATGATGCCCGAGATCACCACGACGAAGGCGCCGGTGGGACCGCCGATCTGAAAGCGCGAGCCGCCGAGGGCGGAGATGATGAAGCCGGTAATGATCGCGCAGTAGATCCCGGCTTGAGGGGTGAGCCCTGATGCGATCGCAAACGCCATCGCGAGCGGCAGCGCCACCAGGCCGACGGTGACGCCGGCGATCAGATCGGCGATGAAGTCCTGCGCGGTGTAGCCGTGGCCGAGCGTGAGGATCGATCGAGGTAACCAGTCCGGCAGCGGCTTGGTCATCGCATCGACCAGAACGACGCCTCGTAACTCCACACCGTGAAGGCGATGCGGGCGCCGTCGGGTGACCACGCCGGCTGGCTCTTGTGCGACGGGTCGCTCGTCACCTGCACTGGATCGCCGCCGGCGCTCGGCATGCGGAAGATTTGAAAATAGCCGTCGGTGGCAGGTGCGGTGAACGCAACGTGGCGCCCATCGGGCGCAATGCCCAGGCCGGGAAAATCGTGCTCGGTCGCGAACCGATGCACGATCGACGGACGGCCGCCCGCGAGCGGCAGCGTCATGATCGCGTGCCGGCCAGGACCTTCCTTCGCGATCGCAATGACGCCGTGGTTGCCCGGCAGCCATTCCGCGTGGGTGATGTCGCCTTCGAAGGCTTCCGCTTTGAGCTCGCGCAGCTCCGACGTCACTGCACCGTTCTCCTGATCGACGCCGATGGTGTAGATCACCGAGCGGCCGTCGCTCTTGCGGGCGCCGTCGAGCAGTACCGTCTTTCCGTCAGGCGACCAGCGCGGCCACCCGACCTCGGCGCCGCGGCCAAGAAACGTGATCCGCTTGTCGGGCGCGCTCCCATCGGCAGGCCTCAGCCAGATGTCGTCGGACATTTCGCGATGGCTGTGGAACGCGATCCACTTGCCGTTCGGCGACCACGTCATGGCCTGATCTTCCGAATCAGAATCTTCGAGTACGGCGGATGGTTTCGCGGCCGGCAGGGGCTGGCTCACATCGACGACGCCGATCTCCTGCGCAATATCCGGATACTTCGCATCGTCCAACACCCGCCGCCAGGTGCCGTAGGTGAATGCGATCAGCGGTTTCGTCGGATGATACGACGGCGTTTCTGACTGAAAGGTCGTGAGCTGCCGCGTCGAGCCGCCGTTGGCCGGAACGTCGGCGACGAACGTCCGATAGGTCTGCGTCTTGAAGACCACCGTGTTGCCGGCGATGGACGGCGCGTAGGTATCGCGCGAGAACGAGGTGACGCGCCGCGCTTTCTTCGTGCGCAGGTCGGCGGTCCACAGCGCCACCATGCCATTGTCGTCAGGCGACGCGAAGTAGACGCGATCGGCTGTGAAGGCCATCGGTCCAATCACGTCAACGTCGGGATCGAGCGTCTGCTTCGTTCCATCGCAGGGCATGACGATGCGACGATCGGCAACGCATGCCGCCGCGCCATCAGCCATCACAAAGGAGGCAGGTCGCGGAACGGCGATAACCGTGTCATTAGAGGTCCATGCCAGATAGCGGACCTGCTGGTCGGCCGGCGGGAGCGTGACCGGCGCGCCGCCACCGATGGGGATGACACGAATGAATCGGCCTTCGGTATAGGCGAGATGTTTGCCATCCGGCGAGATCGCGCCCGCCGGATCGCGGTAGCCGACCACGCCCAGTTGGTGCGCCGTGGTGATGTAGGTCAGAAGCTGTGGCGGGTCCGCCTCGGGCGCCGGGGCAGGGCGCGCCCAAAGCATGGCCGCCAAGGCCACCACGACGAGACCGAGAATCGCCAGCGCTCGCATGGCGACATTCTAAAGGGTGTCAGTGGAAGTCGTGTGAATCAAACGCCGCCTGTTCGGACAAACCATCCAGCTTCGTCACGCGCTCGGCCTTGATCGACGTCACGCCGTCCTGGTTCTGCAGCACACCCTCCACCAGCAGAAAAGACGATTCGACGATGGTGAGGCGATCGGTGGCAAACAGATCGGGCCGGATGATGATGTTCGAGATGCCGGTCTCGTCTTCCAGCGTGAGAAAGACAAATCCTTTGGCCGTGCCCGGACGCTGGCGGGTGATGACCATGCCGGCGGTGCGCACGCGGCGGCCGGCGCGCGCCTTCGGCAATTCGATCGCCGGCAGCACGCCGCGCATCGCCAGCTCGTGACGGCGAAAGGTCAGCGGATGGGGGCCGACGGTCAGGCCGGTGCCGGCGTAGTCGGCGACGAGACGCTCAGAAATGTTCATTTCAGACAGGGGCGATCGTTCGACAGGTTCGACGGGTTCGCCAGGTTCGCCAGGTTCGCCGGGTTCGAATAATTCGCCGGCGGGGCGCACGGCGCGTTCGATTTGCCATAACGCCGAGCGGCGATCGTGTCCGAGCGAGTTGAGCGCGCCGACTTCGGCGAGCGTCGCCACTTCGTCACGGCGCAGGCCGGTGCGGCGGATCAATTCATCGATAGTGCCGAACCGTTGCGAAGAAGACGCCGGCTCAACCTTCCATTCGTTCGAACAAACATTACAGAAACAGGTGTGAAGTCCGATCTCAATCATCGAGGCATCGTCACAACCACACTTTGAACACCGCGCAACTGTTTCTGCCTGTTGCCTTCTGCGTTCTGCCTTGGCAATGGCCTGTCCTTTTTCTTCGCGCAGGCCGCGCACGTAGCGCAGGCCGAGGCGAATCGAGCCGTCGGGCTCGACCGTGCAATCCCAATCGGAGACCTGCACGTCGATCGATCCGAACCGGACGCCGCGCCGCTGCGCGTCTTTCACCAGCGTGGCGGGGTGATAAAACCCCATCGGCTGGTTGTTGAGGAGGCCGGTATAGAACGCCGCCGGGTAATGGGCCTTGAAGTACGCGCTCGCGTAGGCCAGCAGCGCGAAGCTCGCGGCATGCGACTCGGGAAATCCGTACAACGCAAATGACGTGATCGCCAACACGATGCGATCGGCGGTCGCGCCGGTGATGCCGTTTTTCGCCATGCCCTCGCGCAGCAGGCCTTCGAGCTGCTTCATGCGCTTCTCGGATCGCTTGAAGCCCATCGCGCGCCGCAGGTCTTCGGCCTGGCCGCCGGTGAACCCGCCCACTGCCATCGCCATCCGCAGCAGCTGCTCCTGGAACAGCGGCACGCCGAGCGTCCGTTTCAGGATCGGCTCGAGCAGCGGGTGATCGTAAACGACCGCTTCACGGCCGGCGCGGCGATTGAGATACGGATGCACCATGTTTCCGACAATCGGGCCGGGGCGGATGATCGCCACTTCGACCACGAGATCGTAGAAGTGATCCGGCTGCATGCGCGGCAGCGTCGCCATTTGCGCGCGCGATTCGACCTGGAACACACCAACCGTATCCGCCGCACGTAACATTCGGTAGACGTCGGGATCGTCGGGTGGAATCGTGGCGAGGCTGATCGGTTGTGCCTTCTGCCTTGTGCCTTCTGCCTTTGGGTCGGTGCCTTCTGCATTGATCAAGTGAATCGTGTCCTGGAGCACCGCCATCATCCCGAGGCCGAGCAGATCGACCTTGATGATGCCCATGTCGGCGCAGTCTTCCTTGTCCCACTGCACCACGACGCGGCCAGGCATGCTGGCATTCTCGAGCGGTACCACCGACGACAGGTCGCCCTGGCACACCACCATGCCGCCCGAGTGCTGGCCGAGGTGACGCGGCAGGTCCTGCATTTGCCGCCACAGCTCCGCAAAATGCCGCACCCGCGGGGCGTCGCCGGCCATGCCGACCTCGGCGAGCCGCCTGGCCAGCGTGTCGTCGGGGTCGATGAACTCGAACTGGTGCATCACCCGGGCCAGCCGATCGATCTGGACCTCGTCGAGATCGAGCGCCTTGCCGACCTCGCGCGCCGCGCTCTTGCCGCGATACGTGATCACGTTGGCGGTCATGGCGGCGCCGTGCTGGCCGTACTTCTGGTAGACGTGCTGGATGACG
>JANOZI010001046.1:0-16669 GCA_031429375.1 Acidobacteriota bacterium
GCTCGAGATAGTAGAAGCGGTCGCCGTCCTGCAGGCTTTCCAACTGCTTCTCGAACACGAAGTTGAACGTCGAACCCAGCAAGCCGCCGAACGGGTTGGGCTTCTCCGCCAGGCCGCCCATCCACAAGTCGATGCTGTCGACACCGGATGTGGCCGAGCTCTGGAACATGAAGCTGGAATCGGTCACCAATGCTTCCGCCGCAGTACGCCGCTCAGTCATGGTCAGCGGCGCGTTGGGGGCTGGCGGATCGGTCAGCGTGGCGTGCTGGCCGTAGGCCGCAATGAAGTTGATCAGTGTCTCCGGGTGCCGGATCGCGAACGAGAAGTCGAACCAATCCGCGTAAGGCGTCATCGCGAAATCACCGCTCGCGTTGAACAACTCACGGCGAATCACGTTCAACGGCGCGACGCCCTCGCTGCGGCCGCGCGCCAGGTTGAGCACGGCCAGGTCGAGCGGCAATCCGACCAGCCGGTTGCGCACGGCCTCGGTCACGAACTCGTCGATCTCGTTGGCGGTCTGCCGAGTGCCGCCCTGGAAGATCGCGCCGGCCGCCTGACCAGCCGTGAGGGTGCTGCCGCCGGGGCCGCGGTTGAATTCCAGCGGATTGAGGAACGCATCCAGCAAGGGGACGTCGTAGCTCGTGCCGTCGGGCGCCTCCCGGGCAATCGTTTCGGTCAGCATCGAGTGGCCGAGACGATAGGTCTGGTGGGCAAACTCGGCGACGATCGCCGGGTTGATGTTGCTGACGAAGTTGATGCCGTCGCCGATGAACGGGTTGATCGACGGCGCCATCTTGCGCGCGAACTCTTCGAACACGAGGTGCTGATACTGCATTTCGGTGACGAACTTCGAGGCTTGGAAGAGCCGCTCGCCGTAATCCCAGCCTGATGCCGGATCGGGCGTCTGCCATGCCAGCACCTCGGCGGCGCTCAGGCCAAAGGCCGGGTTGTTAATCTGGTTGTGGATGCTCGCCTGCAGGCGGTTGTGCTCCGCGTGGAAGATGGTGTGAACCGCCGTCAGCCCGATGTTCTCGTTGCCGCGGCCGTCGCCGGTGATGAAGTGCCGGCCGAGCAGCTCGTCGTCATAAGTACCGGCCTCTTGCGGCGGCGTGATGACGCCGTTCACCAGGACACTAACGATGCCGTCGGAATCCGGCGCCAGCGTCGCACTAGGAGCGGCGTTGTGGGCGATGTCGTTCAGGAACTGATGGTTGGTCTTGGCCAGGAGGCTGCTCGAAATCGGCGCGCCCGGCGTCAACGCCACCACCGTGACGCCGTCTGCCAGCATCGCCATCGGGAAGCCTTCCGGGGTACGCCTCAGGTAGCCGTACAAGTCGGTCACGAGCAGCGGCACGTTGTGCACGTCCATATCGACAAGCTGGATGCCGAGCATGGCGGCGGCCTGAGCCTTGACCTCGTTCCAGTTGCCGATGTTGCCGGTGCCGCCGGCGCCGTCGATCATCTTGCCGGTTGATCGCGGCCGGCCGAGCGCGTCGAGCGCGTACTCGCGCAGGAACGCCTGGTGCGACGGATGCGAGGTGTAGGTCTGGTTTTGATCGACGAACGGCGTGGTCTGGTTGACGGAGTTATGCTGGTCGTTGACCGTGGCGCGGGTCAGCATCATGAAGTTTGGCGGGTTGGGGTTCGCCGCCGTGGGGGCGACAAACAGCGGATCGTCCGGCTGCAGGGGCACGAAGACCGTGCCGTTACCGCCCTTGTTCACCAGGTCGAGCCCGTGGTCGAAGAACTGGCCGAAGAAGGTGAACATCGAGTTGAAGCCCGCCGACAGGCCCGCGTCGGGAGCCGTGTTCAGGATCGGCAGCGTGCCGAGCGGTTCGGCGGTTGCGCCGGCCGCGATGGCGACCGCGGCGGGGTTGCGCACCGTCTGATCGGCGATCAGGTTGCTGATCACGCGCGGCTGCCGGTCGGACACGAACCCTTGCAACTGGTCGTAGCTGGTCGCGTCGCCGACGGCCTGCCCGCCGGGCCCGTCCAAATCAATCGGCAAGGTCTCCGCCGGCCGGAAGACCGGCGTGCTCATGCGCGGAAAGACGCGATCCGACGAGCCAAAGGTCGTCTTGCCGTCCTCGAGATGGTTGAAGGACCCATCCACCGTCCGCAGTCCGAAGGGCAGCCGCACGTCGGACACCTGGTTTGGGCCGTTTCCAAAAAGGGTGCCGCCGGCCGACTGGGCCTGGGCAATCTCGATCGCATGGAAGATGAAGCGCAGGTCTCCGGCGTTGAGGGTGAATCCCGCCCCCACCGGCACTTGCGCGTGCAGGATCGGTGTTACGTTTTGGCCGCCGACGCCAGTTAAAGCCATGGTCAATACCAAGGCAGTCGCTAGGCGCTTGTGCGACGGCGAGCGACGACAAGTAAACATAATCAATCTCCAGTAGCCCCGAGTGGCGTTCCGATACGCACGCCGCGACACGCGGCTAACGCTCGGCTGGGGAAACTTCGGGGCGCGCGAAGAGTACGGCGGCTAGCCGCGTCTTGATATAGCCCGTTGGCGGCTGAAGCACCACGCGTTAGTGGGGGGAGCACCTAACCCGGAGCGGGGGGCCCTCTCATCGGTCATGCGCGGCCGGCATAGAAAGCAGACGTCCGAATCGACCCAGGTTCAGGCCGGGATTTCGGTGTTAAATCTGCCCATTCGCGCGCGGCGCAGACAACAGTCTTCTTCGGTGCCCCCCACGATCGATTTTCAGGCACTTTCGTGCGCACGAAAGCGGCCTGTCGATTGCATTCTGTGACAACCGATCCAACTCTGACTGCCATGAAGGGAATACAAGACCCCCCACTGTTGCACGCTCGGCGTGCCGCGGCTCCCAGCGGAGTCGCCGCGCGGGAACGCGCCCGGCTGGGCCGGGAACTCCACGATGGCATCGTGCAGGACCTGATTGCCGTCGACATGGAGCTCGAAACCGCGCTTCGAGATTACGAAGATACTCCCCAGGAACTGTCGCGCACCATCAGGAGGGTCCAGGGCCGGCTGCGCGCGTCGACGGTTCAGATGCGCCGTCTCATCGAAACCGCCAGGGCGAGCGACGTGTCGCCGGCGCAGCTGCCCGCCGCGCTCGAAGAAGCGGTCTGGCTCTTCACGCGTGACACCAAGATCGCCGCGACTTTTTCCGCCCGCGTCGAGGGCGTGGCCATCCGGCTGCCGCGTCGGGTCTGCAGCGAACTGGTCAGCGTCGTGCGGGAAGCGCTGGTCAACGTCGCCCGCCACAGCGGCGCCGCCAACGTGGCGGTGGAGTTGGGCCACGACGCGCGGCACTTCAAGCTCACCATCACCGACGACGGGCGCGGCTTCGCCGTAAACCGTCCGCCCTCGGTGATCCGGGAACGGCTGCAGTCTATTGGAGGCCGTGTGCGGCTCGAGATGCTGGCGCACGGCTCACGTTTGGAAATCTCGGTTTCTCGAGAGGCACCATGGAAAGAATCCACCCTGTCCGCGTCGTCCTGGTTGATGATCATCCTATCTTTCGCGATGGCCTGAGGGCGTTACTCGGCACGGACCCCGCGTTCCAGGTCGTCGGGGTTTCGGGCGACGGCATAGAAGGGGTTCGCCTGATCACAGAGCTTGCGCCGGATCTAGTGCTGCTCGACGTCGCGATGCCCCCGGCCGGCGGGCTCGAGGTCCTGGAGCAGATCGGATCGCTGGCGCCCTCGGTGCGCACGCTGCTGCTCACGGCGTCGGTGAGCCGCGATAACGTGCTCGCCGCGGTGCAGCTGGGAGTGTGGGGCGTGCTGTTGAAAGAACACGCCACTGCTCTTCTGTTCGACAGCATGCGCGCCGTCATGCAGGGGCGTTACTGGCTGGATCGCGAATACATCGGCAGCGTGATCGCTGCCATGCAGCCGGGGGCGCGCCCGGCGCCGCCGCGCCGGGCGAACCGTTTCAATCTCACCACGCGGGAATTGCAGGTGATCAGCGCGGTGAAAGCGGCCGAATCCAACCGCGAGATCGCCGCCCGGCTCTCGGTCCGCGAAGACACGGTGAAGCACCACTTGTCAAACATCTTCGACAAGCTCGGGGTTTTTTCCCGCGTGGAGCTCGCGGTGTTTGCGATCAATCACGGCCTCGATGCGAGCGACATGCTGGTCACACCAACCGTGCAACGAATCGACCGTGGCCGTGCCATCGCAAGTTGATGGCACGCTGCGATCGGCGTCAACACGACGCGGCGGCTGACCGCTGATTACGAAATCGATATTTTCGTGCAACCGGATCCCTCCGGGGTTACCTCCCTGCTTTCCGAGCTCCTTCCTCCCAGGAAAAGGCGCTAGGCTTACGCGTAGCGAACTCATTTACGCGCGCCGAACCAATAGCCGCGCTGGAGTACGCAACGAGCCGACAGGAAAGGACACAACCTGACGTAAGTCGAAGCACGGCGCGGTATGGCGATTGCTCTCCGCTTGTCATGCGTGTGGCGTGGTTGGTATCTCGCGCAGTGGCGGATGACGAATGTGAAGACCGCTCCGGGCAAACTCGCACAGGATGTCGCTGCGCCTGGCGGACGGAAAATTCTGGAAACGCGCCCGCCGCTGTCGGGGCGCCCACCCCCCACTAAAGTGGAATATCGGCGACGACTTCGCAAGCTTAGTCTCCTTCGGCACCGACTCTCGAGGACCCAAAAAACATGTTGCTACGCGCAGCTCTCACTGGCATTGTGCTCGCCGTCGCGGGTTTTGCAGCACCGGCAAGTGCGCAAGACGCCACCTTCACGGAAATTCGCGACGCCGTACCGTTGCAATATTTCAGCGCGGCAGACACGGCGACGGCGCCGAGCCAGGCTGGGCAACCGACCACGCTGGTGATCGGGCTCGAAACCGGAGCCAATTCGTTTCGTGCGTCGGCCGAAGTCAACAACCTGACCGGCACTCGCCTCGCGGCCGATACACTCACCTTCATCGTCAACGCGCCGCCAGGCCATTACGTATCGAGCATCACCTGTCGCCTGTCGGGAACCGGCGCCGTAAGCACGCCGGGCGATGCCCGCGCCGCGGTCAACTGGGTGGTCAACGGCCAACCAGCTGACGTCGGGTCTATTGGCGGCGCCCAGTTTCCGCCTGGCAGCGCTCCCTGGTCACTGTCGCAGACGACGGAGTTCACCAATTCGAAACCCACGGTCGTACCCGTATCGCTGACCACCCAACTCTTTGCCTTCGCCGCCCCCACCGGCGCGTCGGCGGAAGTCGAGCTGACCAGCGCCACCATCATCGTCAACGTCGCACCGGTCGCCGCCACGGGGGCCTCGCGTGAGTAGCAGAGGCTTGATGAATTCAAAATCCATGCACGTGTGCGCGGCCGTTGTGGCCTTCGCCATCCTGAGTGTGACCGCAGCGCCGGTATCGGCGCAGGAACCCCCGCCGGTCGCGTTCGAGCAGGTCCGCGACGCGGGCGGTAGGTTCTTCAGTGCGGCCGACACGCATTCGACCGCTCCCAATACGCTTATCGTGGGAATCCGTCCCGACGCCTTCAGGGCTTGCGCGCCCACGACGCCTCCGTTCTCGCCCTCACCCTGCACTATCACCCGCGTTGCGATGGACACTCTCAGCTTCGTCGTCAGGCCGCCCGACGGCTACTACGTTTCCAGCATTCAGATCGATGAGGAAGGTACGGGCGCGATCTCACGGCTGGCTGACGCTCGTGGATCTTCGGGATGGGTGATCGCCGGCCTGCCAATAGATCTCGACGCGCCGTTCGGCGGCGCCGCCCAGTTCTCTGCCGGCGGCAGCCCCTGGTCGCGCTCTCGAACGCACGAGTTGTCAGATTCGGGCGCACGTGCGGTACCGGTATCGCTCACCACGGGTTTGTTTGCGTATGCCGGCGCCGCCGCTGGAGCGGCTCACGTGGAGCTGAAGACCGCAACCGTTGCCGTCGCCATTGCCCCCATCGGCACGGCGCCTAAGAAGACCGCCATCTTCGCCATCCAGGGATCCACCGGCACCTTCGGCGGTACCATTCAAGGCCCAACGGGCACCGTGACGGGGCCCGATGGCGAGGATCTGAGCTACTTGCTCCAGTTTGACCCGCTCGACACCTTCACGGACGCGCCTGGTGGCACCGTCGACTGGATCTTCCCGTCCGACGGGATTTACAACGGGGCCTCCGGCACGACCACCATCATCATCAACCCGGCCGAGTCGCTCCTGACCTGGCCTTCACCGGCCGCCATCAGTGCAGGAACCGCCCTGTCCGACGCGCAGTTGAATGCGACGGCACAGGTCGCCGGCACCACAACCACTGTCGCCGGCGCCTTCTTCTACACCCCGCCAGCCGGCACCATGCTGGGCGCCGGAACGCATCTGCTAAACGTGGCCTTCACGCCCACCGACGCGGTGAATTACCTGGGCGCAATGGCCACGGTATCCATCACGGTCAACCCCCTTCGCATCGAGAATCCTGGATCGCAAACCACCGGGGTGGGTGACGACGTCAGGCTCCGGCTCGAGGTGTCAAGCAGCGACCCGCGCAGGCGCGGCGACAACGATCATCGCGGCAGCGACAACGACGACCGCGGCCGCGGCAACGATCGTTTGAAGGGCAAGTTCGAGGCCACGGGGTTGCCTGCGGGCCTTCGAATCGAGGAGGACGGCGAAATCCGCGGGAAGCCTACAACTGCGGGCACGTATCGCGTCGTGGTGACCTTTACGCAGAAGAAGGTCGGCGACACGGTGCGCACGGCCTTCGACTGGACCGTACTACCTCGGCCGCCGAAGACCAAGAAGCGCTAGCTCACCAGCAAGCGCACCAGCCTTACGCGTCGCGAACCCGCTTACGCGCCCCGACCCGACAGCCGTGCTGCAGGTCGGGGCAATAAGGCGACATGAAACGACACGATCCGCTGTAAGTCGGGCCCCACCGCGCGGTATGGCGATTGCTCGTCTCTCGGGGTTCTCCCCCGAGAGCAGGGCATGTCATGCATGTTCGGATGGTTTCGCGGCGTCTCGTGATCGCATGTTTCGCGGCCGTAACCCTTACCTCAAGCGTTGAAACAATCACGCTTCCGCCTCGGGTGGAGCGGGCCGTCTCGCTCCCGGTCGCCGGGCGCCTGACGTCGGACTTCATCGAGAACCAGGGGCAGTGGAGCGGTGCCGCGCGATTCGCCGCACGCAAGGGCGACGTCGCTGCGGCATTCGAGCCGCAGCTGATCCGGTTGCGACTGGGTACATCCGATCCGCAAACCGTCGCCCTGATCTTCGAGGGCGCCTCGCCGCGCGTCCTTCTCAGCGGCGAGCAAAAGCGGAACGGTGTCTACAATTTCGTCGGCGGCCGCGACGCCGCGGCGTGGCGGACGAATGTCCCTGCCTACGGCTCGGTGATTTACCGCGGCCTCTACGACGGTGTGGACGTGCGCGTACGGGAGCAGACACCGCACTTCGAGTACGACCTCATCGTCGCGCCCCATGCAGACTTGCGAAGCGTAGTCGTTCGGGTCGAAGGCACCACGTCGATCGAGCTCGATTCGGACGGTGCGCTGATCCTGCATACGGCGGCGGGACCGCTCCGGCAAACGCCGCCCGCCACGTCGGAGACCCTTCCTGACGGCACGACGCGGCCGGTTGCGAGCCGGTTTCGGATCATCGGGCCGCAGCGGTACGGCTTCGAGGCGCCGGATCGCAACGTCCAGTTGCCGCTCGTGATCGATCCCGGGCTGGTGTGGTCTTCGCTCGTCGGCGGCACCGGCCACGAGGAATTAGCCGCCATCGAGGCGGCGCGCGACGGGTCGGGAGACCTGTTTGTGCTCGGCAATACCACGTCCGCCGATTTCGCGACAACCCCGACGCCGGTCCAGGCCGCGAGGTACAAGACGTTCGTCGCCCGGCTCGACGCGTCGGGCGCGCACTACGACTTCGTCACGTTCATCAACGGGCTCCAGAATCAGACTTACCCGAAGGGAATAAGCGCAGACACGGGCGGCGGTGTCACGCTCGTAGGCACGACGGTGGACCTGGACTTTCCGGTCACGGCCGGCGCTTATCAAACGACGTTCGGGTCGCCCATTGCCGGACTGTCAAACGGTGACGGCTTCGTGATGCGGCTCAACGCCACCGGCGGCGTGGCCTTCGCCACCTACTTGGGAGGCAGCGGACATGATGACGCGAGCGCGGTCGCATTCGATAGTCAGTTGAACACGCTGATCGTCGCGGGCTTTACGCAGTCGACGAACTTTCCGACGACCGTGGGCGCGTACGACCGCAGCTTCAACCCGCCACCTGCGGGCGACAACACCGCGTTCGCGTCGGATGCGTTTGTCGCCCGATTGAGCCTCGACGGGTCGCGGCTCGAATACAGCACGTATTTCGGCGGCCAGACTTACGAACATCCCACCGACGTCATCGTCGATCCGCAGGGGTTTGTCACGATTGCGGGCGTTACCACGTCTTCTGCGTCGGGCGCCAGGATTCCACTGACGCCTGACGCGTTCGACAGCACGTGGAACGGATCGGAAGACGGCTTCCTCGCGCGCTTCAGGCTCGACGGCCAGGGATCGGCCGACCTGAAGTACTCGACCTTCCTTGGCGGCGTGAACCTGGACGCGATCGAGGCGATCGCGTTCGACCCGAACAACCCCGAACTCGTGATCGTCGCGGGTCATAGCTGGTACGACAACTTCACCGGCCCGTTCTTTCCCACGACGGCGGGCGCGTTCAAGCGCGTGCTCACGCCCAAGCCTCCCGCGACACCGTTGTTCCCACACCGCAAGACCGGCTTCGTCACGAAGTTCAGGTTTCCGGCCGGTGCGGCCGGCAGCCTCGTCTGGTCTACCTTCGCCGGCGGGAACTGGGAAGACTTCCTGTCGGACATCGCGATTGACGAAACCGGGGCGGTGATCGTGGCCGGCGGCACCCGCTCGCCCGACTTGCAGACGATGCCCGGAGCCCTCGACCGGACACAGGATGGAATCGCCACCGGCCCCCACGATTGCTTCGTCTGGAAACTCGGTCCCGATGGCAATCGCCTGGACTACTCGACCTACATCGGAGGCCTCTACGAGGAATGCGGGGCGGTGTCCACGGTCGGCGCCAAGATTGCGTATCTCGGCGGCAACACCATCGCGCTCGCGGGAATGACGGGGAGCGGTGATTTCGAGACGACGCCGGATGCCGTGCTGCGAACGACCGACGAGGTCACCGACGGCAACAATCCGTTCGTTGCAAAGTTGACGCTGGCCGCTGCGACGGCGGATGCGGCAGTGAACGCGCCCACGCCGATCAGCCCCGCGAATAATTCGACCACTGGCGGGTCCGGCGGCGTCGTTCGCTTCGGCTGGACCGCCGTGGATGATCCGTCGGGCATTGAAGGGTACGTGTACGAGATTTCGGGGAAGCCCGATTTCCCGGAGGGGTTTGTCCAAGGGGGATCGGTCAACTCTCCCGAGCTGCTGCTTGAATCCATTGCGATCAACACGCCGTATTTCTGGCGCGTGCGAGCCGCCGATCGCGCGGGTAACCTCAGCGACTGGTCGGCGACGAGCACGTTTACTGCCGGAGTGACGGGCGCGGCCACCATCGTCAACTTCGTCCAGACCTATCCGTCGACGGTCACCGGCGGAAGCCCGATCCAGGGCGTGCTGCACCTTTCGGATCCCGCCCCTCCAGGCGGCGCCACCGCAATCTTGTCCACTAAGGATCCGCGAGGTTACCTGCGCACCCCGTCGCCCATTTCAATGCCGGCAACTGTCACCATCCCGGCCGGCCAGATCACGGCGAACTTCACTATTCCAACCGTGGCGGTCACCACGGCGACGCCTGCGGCCATTTACGCGACTGTGGGTTCGCTCGGGGCGAAGGGCTCGGTAACGGTTGACACGGCGCCGGTAGTGAAAGCCGCGTCGGTGGCACTGGATCCGTTCGCCGTGACCGGCGGCAACCCGGCGACCGGCACCGTCACGCTGACGGGCGCCGCGCCCGCCGGCGGAACCATGGTGCCGCTGCTCAGCAGCCACCCGGATTACGCGGCGGTTCCGGCAAGCGTCACGGTTCCGGCTGGCGCCACATCGGCGACGTTCCCGATTACCACGTCGGCGGTGCCGTTCTCTTTCGACGTCACGATCGAAGCCACCGGCAGCGAGTTCTCCGGGCGCAAGCTTGCGCTGAAGACCCCCGGTCCCAGGCTCACGACATTGAATTTGAGCGCGAGCACCGTGAGCGGCGGCAGCACGCTGACCGGCACCGTGACTTTCAGTGGCCCGATTCCGCCGTCTCCGTTTCCCGCTACTGCCGATGCGCTCGTCACGCTCAAGAGCACGCATCCGGCGGTGGGAATGATGGCGCTCGTCGCGGTACCGGTCGGGCAGACCAGCGCGACGTTCAGCATTGGCGTTCGGAACGTGCCGGTGACGACCGATCTCGAGATCGTGGCCGCGTACGACGCGACGGTGCTTCGGGCTCCCGTCCGGGTCAACGGCACGGCGGCCGCCCTGGCGTCGATGACGCTGAACGTGAATACGCTGACGGGCGGCCAGGGCGGCGTGGGGTTCGTCAATCTGACTGCTCCGGCCCCTGCCGGTAACGTCCTGGTTAACCTGGCGAGCAACGACCCGGCGATCACCCTGCCTTCTACCGTCACCGTGTCCGCGGGGACCACGAACGGAATCTTTTCGTTCGGTGCGCTCCCCGTCCAGGCGACCACGGCGGCCACGATCACCGCGTCGTACGGGCCGTCGAGCGCCAGCGCCGGCGTCACCATCAATCCATCGGCGGCCAACAACTTGTGGGTCACGTCACTCGCGCTGAGCCCAGCGACGGTCACCGCCGGGACTTCGACCACTGCGACTGTGACCATCAACGCCCCGGCGCCATCGGGTGGCTCGACGGTGCAGATGTCGTCGGCGAGTCCGGTGGTCGTGCCGGCCGGCGTCACCATTCCGCCGGGTGCTACGAGCGTGACCTTCGACGTCGGGACGACGAGCGTCTCCACCACCACTCAGGTGAAGGTCTATGCGCTGCTGAACACCACCTGGGGCGCGGTGCTCACCGTGACGCCAGGCGGGACCAGTACGCCGACGCTGGCATCGTTGTCGCTCTCGCCGGCAAGCGTCACGGGTGGCAGTTCATCGCAAGGCACCGTGACGCTGTCGAGCGCCGCGCCATCGGGCGGCGCGGTGGTCACGCTCTCCAGCAGCAATACCGCGGCAGCAACCGTGCCGGCAAGCGTGACGGTGTCGGCGGGCGCCACCAGCCTCACGTTCACCGTGACCACGCAGACGGTGTCGTCTTCGACGTCGACGACGATCTCCGGAACACTGGGTGTCAGCCGCAGCGCCACGCTGACCGTGAACGCTTCCACCGCAACGCCTTCGGCACCCACGCTTATCGCGCCGGCCAACAGCGCCACTGTGCCGCAACCCGTGACGTTCGACTGGAATGACGTGGCCAACGCCGCGTCGTATCAGATCCAGGTCGATGACTCGAATTCGTTCTCGACGCCAAGGGTGATCGATCAAACGGTCACGGCCTCCCAGTACACAGCCACGTCGCCGGTGCTGTCGAGCCTTCAGCACTGGTGGCGCGTGCGCGGGCGCAACGCCGCGGGCACGGCCGGCTCGTGGTCGAGTATCCGGAGTTTCACGCCACAGGGCACGCCGGCGGCGCCGGCCCTCTCGGCGCTGACAATGAATCCGACGAGCGTGACCGGCGGTACAGCCGTCCAGGGTACGGCGACGCTGACTGCCGCGGCGCCATCGGGTGGCGCCGTCGTAACCCTGTCCAGCGGCAACACTGCGGTCGTCACCGTGCCGGCAAGCGTCACGGTTCCGTCCGGATCTACTAGCGCCTCCTTCGCGGTTTCCTCCCAGGCCGTGACAGCCTCCACCACGGTGACGATCACCGGCGCCTTTGGCGGCGCCGCCAGGACGGCGACGGTGACCCTCAACCCGGTCGCGCCAACCGGGACCGCGATGTTGACCGTGTCGGTCACCGGCAGGAGCGGGGAGCGCATCACCTCCACGCCGGCCGGCATCAGTGTGCCCGTCGGCAGTACCGGTTCAGCCAGCTTCACGGCCGGCACGTCAGTCACCCTGACCGTGTCTAACGGCCGCGACGCGGTCTGGTCCGGCGCGTGCTCGAGCGGAGGGAACAAGACCAGGGCGTGCACGTTCACGCTGAATGCGAATGCGTCGGTGTCGGCGAACGTGCAGTGAGTTGGGAGGATAGTCGAATGAGGATTAACGCAAGTGGCGGAGTGTGGAATCGTGTGTTGTCTTTCCTCGTCGTGCTGTGGGGCGCGGCGCTGCTGGTTGCGGTGGCCAGCGTCGGAGTCCGTGCGACGTCTTCGACGATGCAGCCGGCGGCATTCGAGCGCAGGGTGCTGTCGCCGGCTCTGCCGGAGGCACCATTTCCTCTGCGGTTTTTCAGCGGCGCCGTTAAGACGAATTCGCGCGGCGAGATCATCACCGGGCCCGACGACGACCCGGTCAAGAGGCTGGTTGGCGCGGAAGCCGCGGGTGAACGCGCGGGAATAAACCGCTTCACCAAGATCCTGTTCGGGGTGAGCTACTTCGACGGCCGTCCCGACAAGGGCACTCGGATCGATCCGAATCGTCCGGCCGTGAACAGCGGCAGCCAGCACTGGCCGTTCGTCAAACAACCATTTCGAAGCTGGCCGAACGCCGTGGCATTGACGCCGGATGGGCGGTCGCTCTACGTCACGCTGCCGGGCCGTGAGGGGTACCCCGACTGGCGTGTCGCGGCGGTCGACACCAGCGCGCGCCGCGTCCGGCGCTGGATCGATCTGCGCGTGCCCGGCCAGCCCCGCGGCACTCGGCCTGTCGGCGTCGCCGTGTCTCCGGCAAACCCGGCCATCTATCCCCGGCCCTATGCGGTCGTCCTCAATCAATACGCTAACTTCGCGAGCGTCATCGACACCGGTACCGACGCGGTCGTCGGCCAGTTCGAAACCGGCTTCTACGGCGAAGATCTCATCTTCAACGACGCCGGCACGCGCCTCTATCTCACCGACCGCTTCCTTGATCAGGTCCGCGCGTTCAGGATCGACCCTGGTCCTTCCTTCACGCAGATTGCCGAGATCCCGACGGGCAACACCGATCTCGACCGATCGAACCCTCGCGATCTCACGATCAGCGCCGACGGCGCGACGCTCTATGCCGGCAACACCCTGGGGCACACGATTGCCGTGATCAATATCGCCGGTGATGCCAACACCCTGGTCAGAACGCTGCCGGTCGGCGGTCTGACGACCGACGTGAAGGTGGCGGGCCGCTGGGGTATCGTGGCGGGCCAATCGACCAACAGTGTGTTGAATCAACCCGAAACGGGCCATGGCCTTCCGAAAATCGTCGGCGGTGTCGCCATCCGAAACACCGGTCAACCCCTCGGCTACACGCCCGTCATGACCGACGCGACGCGCGCGACCACATTCGACGACCTGGGCAGCGAGCTGAACGTCTTTGACACATCGACCAACCAGTTCGTGTACCGGTACGTCGATTTCGAGCGCGACCGATCGATCATCGCAGTGCCCGGCGAGGTGGTCGATCTTGGCGACCACGTTCCCGGGCAGGAGATCATCCGCGGCAGCGGCCCTGAGCAGATCTTCGTCAAGGACGACCTGCTGTTCGTCTCGCAGTTGCACTCGGACAAGATCGAGGTGTTCCGGATCAATCAGAGCCCGGGGGATCCCTCGCAGATCCTCACGCACCTCGGCCTCCAGTTCACCGGGGGCATCTCGCCGCAGGGCGTGGCGGTATCCCCTGACGGCGGGACCCTCTACGTCGCGAACATGCAGACCGAGGACATCTCGTTCCTCGCCGTGAGTCCCAACGGCGTGCTGACGCGCCAGGGCTACCTCGCCGTCGGTGTGACCGACAGCACTCCGGACCCTACCGACGGGGGCCATGGCGATCACCTCTTCGCCACGCACGAGGAAATCGGGTTGCGCTGGCTCTTCACGCAGTCGTACTCGGACGACGGACAGAAATCGTGCGGACACTGCCACTGGCAAAGCCGGCACGACGGCGGTCAGTGGAACGTGGGGGCCAATGCCATCGGCGGCCCGAAGGTCTGCCCGATGAACAAGGACATCTCGGACAACTGGCCGGAGTGGTACGAGGGGCTCAGCAGCGACATGAACTCGTACGCCTCGTCGTGCAACGGCGAGCTGGTCGGCGCCGAGAATCGGTCGGTACTCTTCCCGCAGGCGGCTCAGGCAGACCGGCAGAAGGCGCGCGACGAGTTTGTCCTGCGCAAGACCGCCGAGAACTCGGCCGCGATCGGCCGGCCGGAGTTGAGCGGCAAGGCGTTCAGCATCGGGTTCTACGACATGGCGTTCGCCCAGATCCTTTGGAGCCAGAACGAAACCCGGTTGATGCCGAATCCATTGAGGCAGGCGCCGGGCGCCGCCGACGGCGCGGCCGTTGCCCGCGGGAAGGTGGTCTTCACCAGCTCGGTCGCGCAAGGAGGGGCCGGTTGCGCAAGCTGTCATCACAACGGCAACACCCGCTCGAACGGCGTTGTGGACGACACGTTCCAGGACTTCAACATCCACGAGCCGGGCGTCATCTCGGAAACCACGGTAGACAACGAAGGGCCGTTCACGCGGCTCGTCAACGACTACTTCT
Organism: Acidobacteriota bacterium; assembly: GCA_031429375.1. GTDB lineage: Bacteria > Acidobacteriota > Vicinamibacteria > Vicinamibacterales > UBA2999 > 12-FULL-67-14b. Next base: position 14,592 of record JANOZI010001046.1, read on the forward strand.
TCAAGCCGTTCAATCCTCCGCAGGATTTGGGAGGCCGCCAGAACATCGCCAGCCGGAACACCAAGCACCTTCGATCGTTCTGGGACAGCGTGCCGCGCTGGCTGCACCACGGCTCTGCGCACACCATTCGCGAGATCCTGCTGACGCCGGATTCGCCGTTGCTGCAGCCGGGCGAGCGCGGCTTCAACTTCAGGACCGTGCGCGCCGACCACAGCCGGGTAGTGGCATTTGATTTCCTCGGCGGTCCCGAAGTCCGACTGCCTACGGAGGTACCGATCACGATCGCCGACAGCCACGACGACGGCAGCTGTACGAGGCTGGGGGGCGACGGTAAGGGTCCCCTCTGCGTCAGCCTCGACAGCCCGTTCGTTCTAAAGGCGGGCCGAAACCCGGAGTACGACCGCGCCGCCTACCCGGAGGGACGCCTCGAGCTCGATCAGCTCGGCACGAGCAACGTCGCGCCGCTCATCCTCGGCGGCCAGATTAACCCGGCGCTGGCAGCTCGCGGTGTCCGCGTCATCCGGGACAGCCACGGCATGACGTCTCATCTGTCGGCCACCGATGTGGAGGCCTTGTCGATGTACTTGAAGTCGCTTCAGAAGTAGTCGATGCTGCGGCGGCGTTATCATCTGCGGATGCGGATCTGCCGCTTCTGTAGGTCGAGTCTCGGAGCCACGGGCCGATGTCGATCGGCTCGTGGTTCCACTGCGTCCCGGTGATTCCGTAGTCCCCTAGTGCCGCTTCTCGCGCTCGCGCTGCTGTTGCTTCTGCCGCTGGCGGTCATCGCGCTGATGCCGTTGATCCTGCTGCAGCGCTACCGCGCGGGAACCGCGCGCCGCCTGGCCCGTCCATGGATCGCGACCCTCAACGTGGCCGCGATGATCTTTTCGGCGGCATTCTTCCTGGCCGCCGCCGCCGTCACCAACCTGTGGGTGCCCGGCGCGGTCGCAGCGGCGGCCGCGGGAATGGCGGTGGGTATCGTGCTGGGCTGGGCCGGGCTGCTGCTTACGAAGTGGGAGCCTACCGCGCGGACCTTGCACTACACCCCTAATCGCTGGCTCGTGCTGCTGGTCACCATGGTCGTGACCGCCCGCGTGTTGTACGGCTTCGTTCGAGGGTGGATGACGTGGCAGGCAGCGACGGGCTCCGGCGCGTTCATCGACGGCTTCGGCGTGGCCGGCTCACTCGGCGCCGGCGCAACGGTGCTCGGCTACTACCTCGCTTATGGCATCGGGCTGCGCTATCGCATCCGGGTGTGGCAACGGCGTCCCTTGCGCGTGATGAGCAAGTAGGCGGACACCGGCGCTCTGGTACAATTCCATCGAATATCATGACGATTGCTGAATGGCTGGCGATGGCAAAAGCCAACGCCGAAAAGCGCGGCCTGCCGGAACTCATTCCTATGCTCGACGGACTGGCGCAAGCGACGGAACGCCTGCGCGCGGCCGACTGGAATGACAACCCTTCGACTCCGCCGGCGAAAGCGCCGGCGTCGCTCAGGGCAGGCCCGGATAAAGAGACCCCCGCGCAATGACTATCGCCGACGCCGCACCGCGCCTTGCCAAAGGCGCGCTCAAGTCCGAGAAGCTGACGGAAGATTGCCTCTCGAAGATCGAAGAGCTCAATGCGAAGTTGAACGCGTTCATCAGGGTCACCGCTGAAGACGCGCTGGCGTCGGCGCGTAAGGCCGACAAGGAGATCGCGGCCGGACGCTACCTTGGTCCGCTTCACGGCATCCCGGTGTCGCTCAAGGACCTGATCGATCAGCGGGGTCTGCCGACCACCGCGGCCTCGTCGGTGCGCAGGGATCACATCGCCGGCGCCGACGCCGACGTCACCACGCGCCTCCGCGACGCCGGCGCGGTGTTCGTCGGCAAGACCAACCTCCACGAATTCGCGTTCGGCACGACGTCGGAAGATTCGGCGTTCGGCCCCGCGCGCAACCCGGTCGATCCGACCCGATCGCCGGGCGGCTCGAGCGGCGGCTCGGCCATCGCGATCGCCACGGGAATGTCTCTTGGCACCGTGGGCACCGACACCGGCGGGTCGATCCGCATTCCGGCCGCGGCGTGCGGCAT